>CAYFOB010000112.1:0-9605 GCA_964344525.1 uncultured Thiomargarita sp. | reverse complement strand
ATTCTGTTTGCATAAATCCGTTTTGTAGAGGGCTCAAAAAATACAAATACCAGATCCAAAAAATGGTATTTGTAAAAATGTAAAATTTGAAAAATTGGATCAACAAAGTTTGTAAAAATAATGTCTTCTGATCAGCAAACATTTGAGCGCCTTAGTGGCTCTGTTGAACGTGTCACTTTTCACAGTGAAGAAAGCGGTTTTTGTGTCCTACGAATCAAGGCGCGAGGACATCGTGATCTTGTTACCGTTGTTGGCTCAGTCGCAACTGTCAGCCCTGGTGAATATTTAGAATGTCAAGGGACTTGGCACAATGACAAACAACACGGCATACAATTTAAAGCGCAAACCTTAAAAATTATTCCGCCCAGTACCCGTGAGGGGATCGAAAAATTTGCCAAAAAGCTAGTAAAGGCCTTTGGAGAGCAAGTATTTGATGTTATTGAAAACACACCAGAACGCCTGATGGAATTACCTGGTATCGGCAAAAAACGCATGGAACGTGCCGTAAGTGCTTGGGATGAACAAAAAGTGATTCGTGAAATTATGGTGTTTTTACAATCTCACGGCGTTGGCACTGCTAGAGCGGTGCGAATTTATAAGACTTATGGTGAAGAAGCGATAACAAAAGTGACTGCCAATCCCTATCGGCTGGCTTTAGATATTCATGGCATTGGGTTTAAAACGGCAGATGTTATTGCCCATTTAGATGTCCTTTCAACACTTGCAAACATATGTTATTGCACAAAGATTGGGCATTCCCAGCAACTCTCCTTTACGCGCTGGTGCTGGAGTACGACATGTCTTACAAGAGCTCTCATCTGATGGACATTGTGCCAGCCATCGAAATGCTCTTGTAGAAATCGCTGTCAAATTATTGGAGATTGAAGAACCAATTATTGAAAAAGCGATTGACACCGAAATTGGCGACGGTAATCTGACGCCTGACTTAATTGATGGAGACTCTTGTGTTTTTTTAACGCCTCTGTTTCGCGCTGAACAAGGAGTGGCAAAGCACATTCAACGGCTATTAGAAGGAAATGTACCTTGGGCAAAAATTGATTTAGATAAGGCGATTCCTTGGGTTTGCGCTCAAACTGGTTTAAAACTATCGGATTCTCAACAAGATGCACTCAAGTTAGCTATGATCAGCAAAGTCTTAATTATCACCGGAGGTCCAGGTGTCGGCAAAACAACGCTGGTTAATAGCATTTTAAAAATTCTTTGCGCCAAACAAATACGAGTCTCTTTATGTGCGCCAACTGGGCGCGCAGCTAAACGGCTATCAGAATCAACCGGATTAGAAGCCAAAACGATTCATCGCTTATTGGAATTTGATCCTAAAAAGATGAGATTTAAGCGTGATGATAGACATCCGCTGGAGTGTGACTTATTAGTCGTTGACGAAGCTTCAATGGTTGATATTATCTTGATGAACCAATTATTGCGGGCGATTCCGTTTCATAGTGGCTTGTTGATTGTCGGTGATGTTGACCAATTGCCCTCGGTGGGTCCAGGTGCGGTTTTATCCGATTTATTGACTTCTGAACGAATTCCAGCAGTCAGGCTAACAGAAATTTTTCGTCAAGCAGCCAGCTCAAAGATTATCGTCAACGCTCACAGAATCAATGCTAGCAAAATGCCTTATAGCCCGAAAAAGGCGTCTCAAGATGATGATGAGCTCAGTGATTTTTATTTTATTGAAGCCACCGAAGTCGATGACATTCTAAATAAGCTTTTTCACGTAGTAATCAATCGGATTCCCAAACGCTTTGGCTTTGATCCAATTAAGGAAATTCAAATCCTAACGCCCATGCAACGAGGCGGTTTAGGTACACGCTCTTTAAATGCCCGCTTGCAAGAGGCACTTAATGGCGCAGCCGAACCTAAAATCAATCGGTTTGGTTGGACATTTTCACCAGGAGATAAAGTCATCCAAAACGTCAATGACTATGACAAGGAAGTATTTAACGGTGATATTGGATTCATTGAAGAAATCAATCTTGAAGAGGGCAAAGTCAGTGTGCTTTTTGATGAACGCGCAGTCAACTATGAGCTAGGCGAATTAAATTTTTATAATCATAACATATATATTTTAAAATAAAAATAATATTAAAATCAATGATTTATATTTAATCCTATCACTCAAAAAATTCAGTAAAACCATTGAAGAATAACACTTTATAGAGCGATAGCCCTGGGTGGTTATGGGGAGGGTTATTAGGGTTAGTAGTAGGGTTTTCATTTGTTTGTTGCTCCTGTTTTTTTTAACTACAGGGATTTGGTATAAGCAGGGATAAGTCAAAACTTTTTAGAGATTGGGTTGGTTTTGACTTATCCTTGCTTATACCTAATCCTTGTAGTTTATTGTGGTTTTTTTAACTACAGGGATTTGGTATAAGAAGGGATAAGTCAAAACCTTTTAGAGATTGGGGTGGTTTTGACTTATCCTTTCTTAAATGTAATCCTTGTAGTTTTATTGTGGTTTTTGCTATTCTGATTTAAACAAATTGGCTAAGCCATCACTGTTTCTCCAACGGGCTCTAGCATTTGCCCTCGAAGTTGACCATATTTAAACTTCAAGCCATATTTTTTTTCAACTTCAAGCACAATCTTTTGCGAGTTTTCTATATATTTCTCAACATCATGTTGAGCTTCTTCATCCAACCGTTTTTGCGTGTTGTAGATTTCTTCTAATAATGGGGTAGTTATCATTACATTGTCTCCGTAAAAAGTTGGGACGGTGTCACAAGTTCGGGAGTAAATAACTTCAATCGGGTATTTATGATTGAAATATGTTGTTTTTTATTTGCATTAGCCAGATGATTGCAATTCCATGTTAACAAAAAATCCATTTTATAAAAAGAGGCATAAGCTAAATGTAATGCATCACCTTTTAAGACGCGAGGCATCAAATAATTATCTAAATACACTTGTGCAATTTTTGCAATTTGCAAATCCGTCTCAAGTACTTGAATTTGAGAGACACATTCTAACGTTTTTTCCTGGCTTGGATAAATTCCTTCACTCAATTCTGCAATCGTTTCTTGGGATATCCAAAGATCAAAATTTTGTCGTTCTTGTTCCCACCATGCTTGAGTGATTTCAACATAGGTTTTAATACTTTCTCTGTTGTCAAAAAGATAACTTGGGATAGAAGAATCCAGATAAACGGTTTTTTTCATATTTTTTACATCAAATATTTTATTGGGGTTAATAGGAGAATTTTAATTTTTTTTTTGGCTCCTGTTGTTATCTTTTTGTCTGAATCAGGATTTGCAGGATTTTATAATTTTCAGGATGGGGTTTTTAGGTTTTATTCTGCTAATTCCTAAATTCTGTTAATTCTGATTCAGACAATAATTTTTTTAACTAACTACAGAAATTTGGTATAAGAAGGGATAAGTCAAAACCTTTGATATTGGGTTGGTTTTGACTTATCCCTTCTTATATCTAATCCCTGTAGTTTTATATTTTCTGATTAACCAAACAATTGTTTCATTTGTTTGTCACTTAACACACCTTCAGCTCTGTGCCTGAAGTGTTCAATGGCTTCAAAGCGCCCTTCTTCGCGCCCCTTTTCGCGCCCTTCTTCGCGCCCCTTTGTCTCAGCTTCAGCCAATTCACTAGGATACAACAAATGAATCAATTCTTTAGCGGTTGGATCATTACGAAAAGTTTCTAAGTTCATAATCGCTAATTTTGACAGTAGTTGAAAGCCAGCCGTTTGATATCGGCGTCCGGCTAAAACAGCGAGGAGAAAGATCATTTGAGCACGTTCAAGCGGTTCAGAAATTTTATCATTTAATATTTCTGAAGCCTCTGCAATTTGCTCTCTCCCGCCCCCTTTTAAATATGGTGTTAAGGGTAACAAGCCCAAACGTCCTTTTTGCTTGATTTCCTGATAATCTTGTTCCCACAAATTAATGACATTGTATGTCAACTTGATCGAACCAAAATCTTGATGCCCTAATTGCTGGCATTTGCTATCAGGATCAAGATTAATTAACAGCGTTTTGACTCGCTGTTTTTTAGTCTTACGCTTAATTATAAAATTATAGTCCAAAATCCGCTCATCCATTGTTTCATCATACGCGGTTTGGATTTCAATATGAAAAGCGGTGTCTTTAAGTCTTGACAGATTAGTCTCAATAATCAAACTTAAAGAATCTGCTTCTCTTTTCAGATACAACTCCAATGTACGATTAGCATCAAGAATTTTGATTTTCTCACGTTCCTCTGCTGACAAATTTTCAAATTCAGAAAAAAATTGGAGAAAATCGAAGGGATACAATTCTATCGCCTTGCGACTGACAAAATCAATTGGTTTCTCAATTTTTTGACTTTGTTTCTGATAGCTTTCCGATAATAGAGAAGATAAGCCCGTATCTGAAAATGGACTTTCAAACAATTCGCCTTGAGAGGGATTTTTGGTTGTCATAGTCATCAGCGCCTTAATTTTTTTGCATCTTCATAAAGACTCTCCTAATAATCTTTAGGCAAGTTTAACATAGGATTACATTATCGAGGCGGATAAGGCAAAACCTTTGAGATTGGGTTGGTTTTGACTTATCCGCAGCAATTATGTAATCCTTGTAGTTTTATTATGGTTATCAGTTTTTATAAAGCATCAATAATTGGGTAAAAAGAAATTATTTGTTTTCAAAGCCGTTTCTAACGTTTCATAATCTGTAACAATTTGTTTTTTTGCAGCTAGTTTCAAAACAGCTCTTGTAGAAATGACTGTTAAATTATGATCACACGCTTCATTAAAAGCCTTACGATCATCAATGATTAACATATCGGCTTGTTTTTGTAGAGCTAAAGTTAAAGCCTCCTGTTCTCCTTTTCCTAATCGACGATAAAATGTTATTTGAGAATGTGCAGGTACTTCAACAGTCTTAATACAATCCTTACATGCAGTCATAAATTTTTTTTCTTCAGCCAATGTGCAATTTTGTAAAAATTCGTTATGTACTGTTTGAGGAATCCAAACAATCTTAAATAATTTTTTGAAAATGACAAACTGATCAATTTTTGATAAAGCAATCAACGGGCTGGTATTTGAGACAACAATCATTGTTGTACCTCAACCATTTTTTGCAATTGAGACATTTGATGCGCCAATTCATCTTCACTCAAACCATCAATAGGAATACCCTTACTCCAAAGCAATTCTAAAAAACCTCGATAACCAATATTTAAAATCTCACCAGATTCTTGAATAGACAAATGCCCATTCAAATATTCCCAAATCACCAATCCTTTTTGTAAAACATCTTTAATACTTTCAATCTGTTGTTGATGCGCCTCTAATATCATTTCTGGAACTTGGACAGTAATTGCTGACATTTGATTTCCCTTTAAAAATTGTTTTTAACTACAAGGATTGCATGTAAGCAGGGATAAGTCAAAACCTTTGAGATTGGGGTGGTTTTGACTTATCCGCAGCAATTATGCAATCCTTGTAGTTTATTGTGGTTTAATTAAACAATTCAGAATGTGATCCTGTACGTACCAGTACCAATTCAGTTTCACTGCTTTGATAAATCAATAACCAATCTGGCTCAAGATGACAGTCTCTTATCACCTATCAGTTATCAGTTATCAGTTATCAAGTTTCTTTTAAACTTTTACAACAGTTATTATAATCACTATTGTTGTGTAAAATATAAATTAAATCAGCCACCTTGCAACACCTGACTATCCATTTCATCAAAAGTATCAAAAGGTTCAGATAATTGTTCAAAAATAGGGGAAATATTAGTAGTGACCTCTTTGATGGTAGATTGTTTCCCAACTGATTTCGCTAAATAAAAATCCATATTGATTTTGGCTTGTGTACCATATCTTTTTAAAGCTTCAATCATATAAGGACTATGTGAATTAACGAGAACTATAACGTTCTCTTTGACTAAGGAAACAAGAAATTTCGCATATTCTAGTTGCCATTTTGGATGTAAATGAATTTCTGGCTCATCAAGGATTAAAACACTACCTTGCGTAAGACTTTTATTTAAAAGAAGTATTTGAAAAAAAACAAACATTTTTATACCACTGGATGTTTGAGCCATTTCTAATTGTAAACCGTTTTTTTTATAAAAAATATCATCTTTAGATGAATCATAAAAAACTTCACCATTAATGATATTTTTTATATTTTGAAAATATCTGTTAGAACGATTTAAAATTATAGGTTGCGAAATCCTCAAAATTAAATCTGTAACTTCAATGGGTGCTGTGAAATTCAATTCATTTTGTTGTAGTAAGACCAGCGTATTTTTAAGATAATGAAATTTTGACAAAAAATCTGGCGTATCTATAAAAATTGGAAACTTGATGTTTTGATTTTCCGTGGAAAATTTTATACCCTTTTTGTCTTGATAATGCTTAGACATTTTTTTGTATTGTCTTATTTCTGAAAATAAAACTTTCCCCACCGTCGTTTTGCCCGTATCATTTTCCCCGGCAATAACCGTTAAGCCATTGAATTTAACGGTGGCATTTTTAATCATTCCTATATTTTCTAATTGAAGTTTCATCTGGATATAAAAATCACAACAAATAGGCGTTGGAAGGTTTATTTTGCGAATAAAAAAACAAAAATAACGAATGTCTTGGTTAAAATGTGAGTCATTGTTTGCTCCTTATTTTCAAAAGCGAGTATGAATTGAAAGGTATTCAAGAGTTGCTTGAGCTAACAAAACGAGTTTTACCCTGTCTTTCAGCATATTTATCAAGTTGGGTCACTATTTTTTCAGGTAAATTCACTTTAATTTGTTTTGAGTTTCCAGAAAGTGTTGATGCATCTATGCTAACCAAAGCCCAAATCCCGTTTGAGTAATCCAAGTTTTGATGATGTGTCTCAATTGTTTGGGTCTTTATGAACTACAACTGGAAAAAGCATCATATTTATTAATTGATGTTACGCAACCTAGTTCCAACGCTTTTTGCAGGACTGGGTTTGCAACCCAGTCCTCACGTTTAAAGGTCAAAAAAAGACGAAAACATGAGGACTGGGTTGCAAACCCAGTCCTGCAAAAAATGGGCGTTTGAGAACAAGGGTGCGTAACATCAGTTATTAATTAACTGTTCTTAGTGGTAGTCCCCAACATATAAACTTTATCTCATGGTTTAAATTCTTGTTGTTCAAATGGATCAATTACAGATAAATCATCAATCCACTTAAAATCCGTCACATTATGTGTAACTAGCGTTAATCCATAAACCAACGCGGTAGCAGCAATAATGAAATCTGCTATTTTATGCTTTGTTTTTTTCTGGCGCCTAAGCAAAACGGCTTGTTTAAGCACATCTTCAGAAATCGACAATATTGGTGTCACTTGAAAGAATTTTTCAAATTTCTCGATCTCTTGTTTCTCCAACTCAGGATATCCCAATACTTCAAGGTAAGTGATAGCTGAAACAGAAAATGAATGTTTGGCTAGAAAATGCCTGATATGAGCATATTCCAATTTCGCCGAATAAATAACAATATTACTATCAGCCAACATTATTTTTGATCTCCAAAAGGTAAAGGATGATCTTGACGAACATCACGTTGCCATTGGACAGGATCATCAATTTTAGACACAGCACCATTGAGATGAGCTATCTCTTCAAGTATATCAACCATGCGTTGTCCTGGTAATTCTGGTTCTTCATTTAAGAAAGTAACTAAGGCACGTTTGGTTTTTGTGATTGATACTGGTTCTAAAAAACGGATTTGTCCACCTGTATCTATAACAGCTTCGATTGTTTGTAACATTAGAATACCTTATAAATTAAACTGTTGTCGTAACAATACCCTCGCCAAAAGGCCCTATAAAATGTATATAAATAATTAGTAGTGACCTCTTTGATGGTAGATTGTTTCCCAACTGATTTCGCTAAATAAAAATCCATATTGATTTTGGCTTGTGTACCATATCTTTTTAAAGCTTCAATCATATAAGGACTATGTGAATTAACGAGAACTATAACGTTCTCTTTGACTAAGGAAACAAGAAATTTCGCATATTCTAGTTGCCATTTTGGATGTAAATGAATTTCTGGCTCATCAAGGATTAAAACACTACCTTGCGTAAGACTTTTATTTAAAAGAAGTATTTGAAAAAAAACAAACATTTTTATACCACTGGATGTTTGAGCCATTTCTAATTGTAAACCGTTTTTTTTATAAAAAATATCATCTTTAGATGAATCATAAAAAACTTCACCATTAATGATATTTTTTATATTTTGAAAATATCTGTTAGAACGATTTAAAATTATAGGTTGCGAAATCCTCAAAATTAAATCTGTAACTTCAATGGGTGCTGTGAAATTCAATTCATTTTGTTGTAGTAAGACCAGCGTATTTTTAAGATAATGAAATTTTGACAAAAAATCTGGCGTATCTATAAAAATTGGAAACTTGATGTTTTGATTTTCCGTGGAAAATTTTATACCCTTTTTGTCTTGATAATGCTTAGACATTTTTTTGTATTGTCTTATTTCTGAAAATAAAACTTTCCCCACCGTCGTTTTGCCCGTATCATTTTCCCCGGCAATAACCGTTAAGCCATTGAATTTAACGGTGGCATTTTTAATCATTCCTATATTTTCTAATTGAAGTTTCATCTGGATAAGTACTGAATCATAAGTTTTCAGGTATTTTGGAGTCCAAAGCAGCGCTTTGGAAAAGAGATGTCCAAAGCGCTGCTTTGGACTCCAAAATACGGTAAAACTTGTGAACGGGTACTTATAAAAATTACAACAGATTGGCTTAAAATTGTTTTTTTATGGGGCTATTTCATTAAATAGCCAATTAGTAAGTGATGTTACGCACTTTGGTTGCTCTCAAAGCTGAGCTGCTGGGAATGCATGTCTTGATGCTCTGCATCGAATGGAATGAAAATGCGTAACACCAGTTATTAACTGATGTTACGCACTCTCGTTCTAACTACAAGGATTACTTTTAAAACTGCACCGTCAAAACCTTTGGTTTATCCTTTTTTAAAAGTAATCCTTGTAGTTATTCATGGGTTTGAAAAATAGACTGCGTAACACCAGTTGTTAAGTATAGCACATCATGGCCATTGTCACTGATGGCTTACGTGATCACATTGTTTTTATCTCGCACAATATTGTGCATTATCTTGCGTGCACATTTCCCGTCCCCAATTATAAATGAGAGATAAAAAATTTTTCAAAGTAATTATATCATCCACCACAACTTTTTTTGAGGCAACATCCCGCTTCAAAGCCTCAAGTCTCTTGATATGGGTTTGAATGCGTGCCTCAGCCATCCTAAAATCATTACTCTCAAGATCAGCAAACGTATCATAAACCACTTCACTTGTCCATAACCCCAAGGCATGTTGGGCCACCAATTGGTGGGCTATTTGGCCTTTTGGCGATAAATCAAATTGCTGTTTTTTATTTTGACGTGCAAATGTGTCAAAATATTGGACAGTCACTTGGCCAACATCCGAATGCGGTTCAGGTATTGTTAATTCAAATACCACCCAGTAAGTTTCACCAACGGCTAAATTTGGGACTAAAATGCGAATACCTTTTTCTTGAGTCACAATATTTTTCTGGGTTTCATCAATATCGGCTAGTAT
>CAYFOB010000111.1:8795-9632 GCA_964344525.1 uncultured Thiomargarita sp. | reverse complement strand
ATATACCTCTCTAGTTGTTGTTTTTTCATAAGATGCCTTTTAAACAAAAAAAAGCCGCGATGACGTGAATTCGTTAATCGCGGCTTGTACACTTAATATATATAATTAATTGTATTAAATTCGCAGATAGTCAAGTAAATTGTCGGGGTTTGACAAAGTTGCCACGATTTTTTTAAGGTCTATATAATCATTTTCATTAGCCGTTTGCCAAGCCGTGTCATAACTTAAGCGGGTCAACTGGTCAAATGATAAATGTCCGTATTGTTTGATGCTCTCATCAAGGCACTCCAAATCGGATTCACTGAAATAGTCCACATATGCTGCGCGGAGTGGTTTAACTTTAAAATTGTCAACAACAATAAACGCATTGTTAAAACCGTCACCACGAGCAACTTTTAAAATATCATAAGCGCCACTGGGGACAGGACCATGCTTCATTGCCATGTAACTGTCACCGCAAATGAAACGTCCATATTTTTCCAAATGTACTTTATCAGCAAAATACATAATTTTGGAAATGCGATGAAAAGTAGGTTGTTTGACGTTTTGTGCAATGTACAAAATGGCTTCTACCGATTTTTCTGCTTTAAATACAAATGGATGTGTCACGATATTTGAATCACGCATTGAGTTGAAAATCATTAAGCCTTTTTCGATAGCATCTCTTTGAAACTCCGCTCTTTTAGGGCTTCAATGAAGATTTCCTGTTCCACGCTTTGGAATCCCTTTTGCTCTTACAATTATTTCGCAAAAACCGACTCAGCCGCTGTTAAAGTCGCTTGGATATCCTCCTCACTGTGGGCTGAAGAGACAAATCCAGCTTCAAAGGCAGACGGT
>CAYFOB010000111.1:7953-8785 GCA_964344525.1 uncultured Thiomargarita sp. | reverse complement strand
ACGGTGCCAAATAAATGCCTTTTTCTAACAGGCCATGAAAGAATTTTTTAAACTGCTCTACATCACAAGCGCTCACTTGATCAAAATTAGTAACACTTTCTGCTGTGGTAAAAAATAAGCCAAACATAGCGCCAACAGAGATACCTGTCATGGGCACTTTGGCTGCCTTAGCCCGCGCCAACATTTCGGCGACAAACTTTTGTGTTTTGGCGCTCAATTCGTCATAAAAGCCTGGCTCTGAAACAATTTCTAACATGGCAAATCCTGCCGCCATTGCAACAGGATTACCCGATAAGGTGCCTGCCTGATAAACAGGACCCAACGGGGCAATGTGTTGCATAATGTCGCGTCGCCCTCCAAATGCGCCAACTGGCATGCCACCACCAATGACTTTGCCAAGTGTGGTGATATCAGGTTTGATATTGTAATAGCTTTGCGCACCACCCAAGGCAACCCGAAAGCCTGTCATGACTTCATCAAAAATCAATACACTGTTATATTCATCACACACTTCACGTAAGCCTTGTAAAAAGCCGGGCAGGGGGGGGATGCAATTCATGTTGCCAGCCACCGGCTCAACAATGATGCAGGCAATTTGTGCGCCCATTTCAGCAAACACTCTTTTAACTTGTTCTATGTCGTTGTAATTTAAAGTGATTGTGTGTTCAGCCAAGGAGGCGGGTATGCCTGGGCTGTTAGGTAAGCCTAAGGTAAGTACGCCTGAGCCGGCTTTTACTAATAACGAATCGACATGCCCATGATAACAACCGGTGAATTTGATGATTTTATCGCGTCCTGTGTAGCCGCGTGCCAAACGTATCGCGCTCATGGT
>CAYFOB010000111.1:2243-7943 GCA_964344525.1 uncultured Thiomargarita sp. | reverse complement strand
CCGGAGTTGACCATGCGGACCATTTCGATAGAGGGCATTAGTTCACAGATTTTGTCAGCGATGCGAGTTTCAATCAGGGTGGGCGCACCAAAACTGAGCCCATTGGTTGCTGCTTCTTGTACCGCTTTTACTACCTTTGGATGAGCATGTCCTGCAACCATGGGGCCCCATGAACCGACATAGTCAATATAAGATTGCCCATCGGTGTCATAGAGATAGGCGCCCTCTGCGCGTTGAATAAAAATGGGATCTCCACCGACTCCTTTGAAAGCGCGAACAGGGGAGTTGACACCCCCAGGGATGTGTTGTTGGGCGGCGATAAAATGTTGATGGGAATTTGCCATATATATTTATCCTTTATTTGAAAGCATAACGTTGAGCGGCAGCGGTGACATCCGCTTGTCCAAATAAACCGTGTATCACTGCTAAACAATCTGCGCCAGCAGCGATTAATTCTGCCCCATTGTCGGGCGTAATGCCGCCTATGGCAACCAGTGGACAGTTGAGGGCTTTACGTGCCTGACGTAATACGTCCACACTACATCGGACGGCTTGTGATTTTGTGCGAGAAACGAAAAAGCTGCCAAATGCGACGTAAGTTGCACCGGCTTCTACGGCTTGCTGTGCCAAGGAGAGTTGATTATAACAAGATACGCCTATGATAGCGTTATCACCGAGTATTGTGCGGGCGGCTCCGAGTTCAACATCATTTTTGCCGATGTGTACGCCTTCCGCGCCAATTTGCTGCGCGAGTGTGATATCATCATTGATTATTAAAGGAATTTTGTATTTTTGACAGCGCTTGTGTAGGGCTTGCGCTTGTTTAAAACGTAGTTGTTGATTGTTGCTTTTATCACGATATTGGATGATTTTGGCACCGCCAATAATGGCTTTTTCTACGGTGTCTGTCAATTGTTCTGCTTTGATGAGCTTGTTATCGGTAATGGCATAAAGTCCGCGTAAGGGAAATGAGTGCATTATTTTTATATCCAAACTTTTATAATGGTAAACGATTTGGCAAAGCCTGCCCATGCCCAGGCAAATAACCACGTTGTAAACTTGTCCATGTGTAATCTTGCGCTGCATACACCGCTGTTAGCATATCTTTGCCTTGCGCTAAAAGTCCTGCTAGGCTAGAAGCGAATGTACAGCCCGAGCCGTGATAGGTCTGTGGTAAGCGTCTCCAAGTCCAAGATTGTAATTGTTGTCCTTGCCCATATAAAGTGTTGACTACCAAGGGCGTGTTTTCGTGGGTGCCTGTGATGCATACATATTGACAACCATAGTCCATTAATTGTGCAGCTGCATCATCAAGTGATTTTGTGCTCGCCGCCAAAGTGCGGGCTTCTTGGCTATTTGGTGTTATTATGTGAGTTAAGGGTAGTAATTTATTGATAAGCGCAGAGCGCACGTCACCTTGCGTTAAGGATTGCCCACCTCCAGCCGCTAATACGGGATCCAGTATAACGGGTAATTGGGGGTATTTGAGTAGCACTTGTTGTACAGCCTCAACAATTTCCACATGCCCAAGTAGACCAATTTTACAGGCAGCGATAGGTATATCATTTAATACAGCTTCTGCTTGTGCCGCCACTTTTTCGGCTGATAGCGGGATATTTTCAAGTACGTTGCGAGTATCTTGTGTTGTGATACAGGTAATTACCGGCGCAGCATGACAACCTTGGCTTGCAAGGGCTTGAATGTCAGCACATAATCCTGCACCACCAGATGGGTCATTACCCGCAAAGATCAGTACGATAGGGGGATGAGTGGTGTTCGACATTGTTATTCATTATTAACTTTGAAATAATGGATGATGTAAATCATGCATATTGGCTTTTGTATTATCTGAGGAGATTATAAGTTGTGATAAATGTTTTCAAGTTCATTTCATATATTCCGCTGTTTTTTGTGCTCTGGTTGCTCTACATTCTGATGGTTATAATTGGTGTTAATTTTGGAACACCGACTGATTCTCTTTTTAGTTTGCCTCTACCATCAGGGGCTGAATGGGCACTCACGGCAAGTGATATATTTATTATGCTCGGTGTGATCACCTTATATATTGAAATTATCAAATCTACCAGAACAGGAACAGGTACGATTGTTGAGCATGCACTGTCAATGGTCGTATTTCTTTTGTTTTTAATGTCTTTCCTCTTTTTTGGGGGCGCGGGTACATCGGCTTTTTTGGTGATTACCTTGATGTCCTTGCTTGATGTGATTGCTGGATTTACGATCACCGTCGCTTCTGCACGACGCGATTTGACTATGGGATCATAAATCGTCTTATTCCCCCCTTTCTCAAAGGGGGACTCTCCTGCAAATGCTGGTGCAAGGTTTATCTTGCACCGCCCATCTTCCCGTGACCTTTTACATGCATACTGATCCTATTGTTTTTCATATTTTTGTTATTTTCACGGGTTCTGCCATATTGGCAACCCTTGCACTTTATGCACGTCAAGCCTTGATAGTAGGTTATATCGTGTGGGGAACTGTACTTGGACCATTTGGCTTTGCCATAGTAAAAGATACATCGTTGATCAATGCAATTGCCCAAATTGGCATTATTTTCTTGTTGTTTTTATTGGGATTAAATTTGCAACCACAAGATTTATTACACACTATGCGAAAAACGACTGTGGTTACGGTGGTGAGTTCGCTGGGATTTGCGATATTGGGACTTGGAATTGGTTTAGCGTTTGGATTTGATTTTTGGGAAAGTTTGTTAGTTGGTGCTTCAGTGATGTTTTCCAGTACCATTATCGGGCTCAAATTATTGCCTACCACCGTTTTGCATCATAAACATGCTGGTGAGGTGATGGTGAGTATTTTATTGTTGCAAGATTTGATAGCGATTGTGGTGCTATTAGTTTTGCAGGGGTGGAGCCAGGGAGGAACCTCATTCGTTGATATTGGATTATTGATTTTGGCTTTACCACTCTTAATTGGTTTTGCGCTGCTGTTTGAACGTTATGTTCTGATCAAATTGATTGGCCGTTTTGACAAAATTCAAGAATATGTTTTTTTGGTAACAATAGGTTGGTGTTTGGGCATGGCGGAGCTGGCAACGTTTTTAGGTTTGTCACATGAAATTGGCGCGTTTATTGGCGGTGTGGTGTTGGCGAGTAGCCCAATTGCTCGTTTTATTGCAGAAAGTTTAAAGCCAGTACGCGACTTTTTTTTAGTGATATTTTTCTTTTCTTTGGGAGCGAGTTTAGATATTGGTGTTTTATATACTGTGTTAGTACCAGCGCTGGTGTTGGCAAGCGTTTTTTTATTTATAAAACCTTTGATATTCAAATATTTAATGGTAAAAGTGGGAGAACCAGGCAATTTGTCTTTAGAAATAGGTGTTAGATTGGGGCAAATTAGTGAATTTTCGCTACTGATTGCTGTATTTGCTTTAAATGTTGGATTTATTAGTAACAAAGCGTCAATTTTGATTCAAGCTGCAACAATTATTACTTTTGTTATTTCATCTTATTTCATTGTTCTTAATTATCCAACGCCTATTGCTGTGTCAGATAGGTTGCGGCGGGATTAGTGTAGATTTGATGAATTGATTAAACGACAGGGATGAGTTATAAACAGCAGGTTAAATAAGTGATGTTACGCACTCTCGTTACAACGCTCCTTTGTTCCCATGCAGTGGCCTAGTTTGGTTTTTGCAACAGCCCCACACACCGGGTTCCCACGCCGCCAGCGCGTGGGAACCCGAACAATTTTTTCAGAATGACAATTGGGACAATTCATCAATTTTTCCTCAGTAAGTTATTTCAAATTTTTTATGCTATCATATCACCCACACGTTTTTTCATTTTTAAAAATGTCCTACTTGAAATTGACTGTTGATCAATTCACTGACTTGGGTAGTTGATGATAAAAAGTGTGGTGCAATTCGTTGAAAAATCATAGCTGTTGCCATTGCATCTCCATAAGCAGTATGGCGTGCAGGGTTGTTGACGTGACAACTTTTTGCGACTTCGTCCAAACTATAATGCCCCATACGTCCACTGTAAGCAACATATAACAGCATCGTGTCTATCCAAGGATGGCGTAATTTGCAAAGCAACTGTTTTTGCAATGTTTTGTTGAGAAAGCGCATATCAAAATTAAGGTGGTGTCCCACAATAACGGCTTCTCCAATAAATTCAATCAATGTTGCCAAAATGTCCGTTATTTTTGGACATCCTGCCACCTCATGATCTCGAATACCATGTATCGCAGTCGATTCTGGCGGAATGGGGCGCATTGGATCAATATGCGTTTGGTATTTTCGCCCGGTGAGTTCTAGTCCCTGCATCTCAAGCAGGCAGATGGAAATAATTTCATCACCAGAATAAGCTTGCAAACCTGTTGTTTCTGTATCAATGACAACAAAACGGGCTTTTGTGGCAAGCAGCGTGTTGATTGCTTCAATATCCAATTGTACACAAAAATCGTGTAAGGTTTTTAATTGTGAATCAGATAGATATTTTTCCACCCCTTGGCGTCGTTTGAGATAAGTTTGGATATCGGTGAATAATCGTTTGAAATTTTCTAATCGCATCAGAATATCACCGTGTCAAAGTCTACCTGCAGTTTTTCCTGAAATTGCTTGATTGTCCGCATTGCCATGCGTAGTGATTCATGGTGTAAAGGAGACAACGTTTCTGGATCAATTAACTTATCAAGCACTTCACCGTTTTGCATTTGTTGCAATTGATGTTCAAGTAGCAAATCAAGCAATTCTTCAAAGGAGGCGCGGACAGAATTCATAAAATCAACATTGAATACTCCTTGGCGCACCAATCCCGTTAGACGATCTACTGTATTACGCGTTTCGATACCATGCTTAAGCGCATAAATGCGAGCCGCATCAGCAATAATGCGTAAGCCGTTACGTTTGATATCGATTTTACGATCTCGTCGAGTGATCAAACGATTAAACCAACCCACTGCAGCTTGCCCTTCAGCATCATCTTGTACCATCAATTTCAATAAACGAGGACGTGCTTTTAATTCCTTATGTACATGTTTAGACAAAGACGCCGCCACTTCACCATCACCATACAACGTATAAAAATCTAAAAAAATATTTGCCCAACGCCCAGCTTTTTGAGTCGGTAAATGGCTAATATGAGTCATTTGTTGTTGCCACTGAGTCAAGGTTTTATGAAACATCACATTTTTAGCCATGATATTACCTGGGCAAAGTTCATAACCGATTTCCCCAAGATGCTGATTAACTTGCTCACAAAAAGTTTGAAACCATTGTTTATCAACATCCGTTTTCAAATCATCACCAATAATAATCGCATTATCTTGATCAGGATTAAGCATCATTTCCTTACGACTCCCTGAACCCATCAAAATAAAAGCATAAGCGGTGGGCGCCGTTCCTAAACCATCGGCTTCCATTTCTTGCAAAGTGAGCTCTATGCAACGCCGTTGCAGCGCAAGATGAAATTCACTCATACTCCTCACAGCAGCGCTGGCGCGATGGTTGTTTTCTCGTGCTTCATTAGCCACCGCCCCAATCCGTTGGCGATACTTTGCGAGTTCGTTAAAATTGTTGGCAGCCGCGATTTCCGCAAACAAAACACCTTGGTGAGCAATCAAATTATTAAGAATGTCGGTTTGAGAAATGATACCCACCGGTTTATCATCTTCAGCAACAATAATATACTCAGAACGTTCAGATTTTCGGTTTTCATA
>CAYFOB010000111.1:733-2233 GCA_964344525.1 uncultured Thiomargarita sp. | reverse complement strand
CAACAATAATATACTTCAAACCATGATCATGCTGAATTTCTTCAATTTGCCAAAGAGGCGCATCAGGACTTACAACCTGATTTTTTTTACAAGCCACTTTCAAAACTGGCGTCTCAGGTTTTGCCCCTTGAATAAGCACCGCATCTGCAAGCGTGGTAAAATTGATCAATCCCAACAACTTATTTTCTTGATCAATCACCCCCAAACTGCCAATTTTGCGATGACGCATCATTTCATAAGCATCTCGCAAAGTCATCTCAGGACCACAAGCTGCCAAAGGCGATTTCATAATAGTACGGGCTGGCAAACAAAGAATAGGGGAAGTTGCAGGACGTGGCGCAGTCCCCCTGTCACGAATATATTTCGCAATAAGACGATTAAAACTGTTGAACAACGGCGGGCAACGACGCTCAAGATCTTGCAACTCTGTCGCAGCAATTGTGACCAATTTGACCACAGTTAATGCTTTTGCAGAAGAAGAATAAGCAGAAGCATCCAAAAAGTTAGCAAGTCCAATAAAATCGCCCGATTCTAAAGTCAATATTATACCCGATTCCCGACGCTGCTCCACTTTTCCTTGCTGTACCACATAAACCGCTTTATGATAAGGCTCTCCCGTTTTAAATAAATATTCATTGGGTTGCAACGATTTAGTGTTTAAACAAGTGACTATCTTTTCCAACTCTTTATCGCTCAGATTTTGGAAAGGATGTAATTGACTAAGGAAATTAATAAGGGTAGTGGACATATTTTGTCTTAATCACTGATGTTACGCATAATTATCCAGGCTTATTAAAGACGAGTTCATACAAACCCTCTTGGTGTTCTTTGTAGGACAAAATCAAATCTTTTCCACTAATTTTTTAACAATTTCTCCAAGATTAAATCCGCTTTCAACATCAGAACAAAAAACGAGATGACTTTGAGCTTTTTTCCAATAGTTCTCTGTTTTTTCTGCCTTATAATCAAGTATAACATCTACACTGGCATACTCCGGATGAAAAGAAACTTTAATTTGAGATAACTCAACACCATATTCAAGAATTTTATGAATCGCCTGTTTGAGGCTTTTAGCATGGGTAGCAACAATCCCAAATTGTATTAACGATCTTTCATAAGGATAAACATCAAATCTATGTATCCTTTTCATAACAATATCCAGCATGTTTGTATATTCGCCAGATATCCACCATTTTGTGATCAAAGAATGATCATACACTTCGTCTGTTGGTGGAATGTGCAACAGATAGCCAAATTTGTTTGGCATATAGATTGATAATGCTGTACAAGTAGCAACACCAATCGTATAAAGCTTTGCACCATTTTTACTTTTTTGATATTCCTTAATATCAACCTTGATATTATTTTTAGTGATCAAATTTCTATGACAATCAGACGACAATTTTTGCCTGACATGTTGCTTAATTTGAGAAAATAGCGCCTCCTCTGATTCTAGGTAATAATTGGTGATGACTTCATCTTCATCCATTTCAGCCACAA
>CAYFOB010000111.1:0-723 GCA_964344525.1 uncultured Thiomargarita sp. | reverse complement strand
CGCTAAAAACCCTTTTTCCCCTATAGTCTACTATCACTTTTTCTCCAACTCCCTGACGACTCCGCACAGCCTCAGTATCAATTTTTTTAGTCAGGATGCTATCATCATCAAAAAAACGTGATTGGGTTAACATTAGATGCTTTTGATTGATCAAATAAACTTCACCAGTTCTTCCCAAATCGTCCCTGTTTGTCAAGATACTGTTGATTTTATTAATTGATAATTGTAGTACAATGCTCCCTATTTTTTGTTTTTCAACAAAAATCGGCACGACATAAAATGAGGCTGGTTCCGCTGAAATGGCATAATATTCGTAGTCTACGAATTTAACCTCATCCTCAAGAATAGCTTTACTGAGTGCCAAATTTTTGAACATGGGATCATGTAGATTCTTAAATAAATCCCGTTCTTTTTTGATACTGAAAAAGATATTGCCAGCGTTATCAATGAATAAGACATCATAAAATTTTCCAAGATTAAAAACATAATATTCTTCCAACGCACGCTCTAATTCATAAAAACGAGGTGTATCAAAAACGTTCTTTTGGTAAAATGCCTGTAACTGGCGAAAACTATCTACAACAGCAGGTACTGTTGCTAGATTCATTGCAATTTTTTGTTGTTCATTCAAGTAATCCAGCACCTCTCGCTTTTTCTGTGCCCGTTTTTCCTTTAACTCGATGTTCAAGTTAGTTAATTAGAATATTATGATATTTTAATAAA
>CAYFOB010000110.1:817-9660 GCA_964344525.1 uncultured Thiomargarita sp. | reverse complement strand
TTTTTATTAAAATATCATAATATTCTAATTAACTAACTTGAACATCGAGTATTAGTTATTGTATTTTCACGCTTGAATTGGCCTGCTTTTTTTAACGCTCTCAAAACCGTTCGTATATCACAAGCTTTGCTGGCAGGAAGCATTCTTATGCTCATTATTGCCCTGCGCTCTCTGCGTTGGACTTTAATAGCGCGTATGCCACCCGCAAATTTGAAGCATTTTTGGCAAGCCGTTAATATCGGTTATTTGGGGAATATGATTTATCCAATCAGGGCAGGTGAGGTGTTACGGATAGTGGCTATTCATCATTTTGCATCGTTGAAATTAGGGCGGGCTGTCAGCACAGCTATGATTGATCGAATGCTTGATATGATTGTGGTAGGGTTATTTACGTTGCTAGTACTTTGGATACATGGCAGTCAAATTGATCCCAATATTGCTAGAGGGGTTATCGCCATTTTTATCGTTGCAATGGTGGTATTAATCCTATTAATGATTTTTGTGGATAATTTAGATACCAGCCTGAAACGTTGGGTGGCAGGTGGCAAATGGCGGTGGTTGCAAGAATGGTTATTACATGGATTAGAAGGCGTCCGCGCTTTTCGCCAAATGCATAATGTATTAATTGTGTTACTACTGAGTGTAGGCATTTTTATGCTAGATTATTTTTGGATGTGGCAACTGATGGCGGCTTTTGGTTGGCATTTACCTTTTGAAGCCGCCTTAACAGTTGGCGTTTTTATTTTAATAGGCATTTCTTTGCCTTCCGCCCCTGGTTATGTTGGCATCTATCAAATTGCCTGCGTGTTGGCTTTGGGGTTATATGGTATTGACAAAAGTCTTGCCGTTGCCTATTCGATAGTAATGCAATTGCTCATTTTTGGAATTATAGGAGTGCAGGGAGTTTTGGTGACTGCTCACTGCGGGTTTAAGTTATCACAGGAACGGCAATTGGATTAGAGGTGGAAGGATAGCTTATCGGTTATCAGCGATCAGTTAAAGATTTTCAATAAAAAATTTCACCGATTACTGATAACGTCGTGAACTGGGATTTTTTATTCACTAAGCACTTCGCCGTTTGATTTAAAATAACGTACTTTGGTGCCATCTTCAAGAAATTTAAATCCGACTTTATCAGGCTTATTCGTGGTTGGATTAACAAGCATAATGTTTGAAATATGGATAGGCATTTCTTTGTCAACAATGCCGCCTGGAACATTTTGCATAGGATTGCCCCGTGTGTGGCGTTTGACTAAATTAATATTTTCTACCACCACGCGATCTTTTCCACGAAAACGAACCACCTTTCCATATTTACCTTTGTCTTTTCCTGCAATGACAACCACATCATCGCTTTTCTTAATTTTACGCATATTCAGTTAGTTATCCATTGTCAAAGCGTTTTATAGAACTTCCAGCGCTAAAGAAATAATTTTTGTAACACGTTCACCTCTCAATTCACGACTGACAGGGCCAAAAATACGTGTGCCAATTGGTTGCATTTGGTTATTGAGTAAAACAGCCGCATTACCATCAAAACGAATCACCGAGCCATCTGGGCGTCTAACACCTTTGCGAGTTCTTACGACGACTGCAGGATGAACTTCTCCTTTTTTGACTTTGCTACGAGGAATGGCTTCTTTTATGCTAACTTTTATAATATCACCGATGTTAGCATAGCGGCGGTGTGATCCTCCTAAGACTTTGATACATTTTAGCTTGCGTGCCCCACTATTATCGGCCGCTTCTAACATAGATTGCATTTGTATCATTTTAAGATTTCTCCAAATCGAATGGAGTACAACGAATACACATTCGTTGTACTCAACAAATTGACTGCGTTTGTCAACTTTTAGATTGTTGCCCTTCTCACAACTTTCTGCAAACGCCATGATTTCGTTTTAGACAGTGGACGACATTGCAAAATTTCAACAATATCATCTTTCTGACAAGTATTTTCTTCATCATGAGCATGTAACTTAGTTGAACGTTTGACATATTTGCCATATTTAGGATGTTTAACCTTTCGCTCCACTAAAACGGTAATCGTTTTTGACATTTTATTACTGATTACACGCCCGGTCAAGGTTCTTATCACGCTTTCTTGTTCCGTCATGCCATGCTACCTATCTGTTTTTCTTTTAAAACCGTTTTTACCCGTGCAATATTACGTCGGACGCTTTTTAACTGGGTATGTCGGTTTAATTGACCATTTGCTTTTTGTAAACGCAAATTAAAGTGTTCACGTAATAAATCGAGCAGTTCAGAATAAAGCTCGTCAACCGTTTTTTCTCGAAATTCTTTTGCTTTCATCACATAACCGTCCTGCTCACAAAAGTGGTTGGCACCGACAATTTTGCCGAGGCTAAACGAAAGGCTTCGCGGGCAATATCTTCTGAAACCCCTTCAATTTCATAAAGCATTCTGCCAGGTTGAACTAAGGCAACCCAATATTCAACATTTCCCTTTCCTTTACCCATACGAACTTCCAACGGCTTTTTACTGATGGGTTTATCTGGAAAAATCCGAATCCATAATTTACCGCCGCGTTTAACACGACGAGTAATCGTGCGTCGTGCTGCTTCGATTTGACGTGCTGTGATACGTCCATGTCCGCTAGCTTTCAATCCAAATTCGCCAAAACTGACTTTATTGCTCCGTTGGGCAGAACCTCGATTACGGCCCTTTTGTTGTTTTCTGAATTTGGTGCGTTTGGGTTGTAACATAGTTTAATTATCCGTTTTGTTTGCCGATAATTTCGCCTTTAAAAATCCATACCTTGACGCCTATCACACCATAAGTCGTATTAGCTTCGGCAAAGCCATAATCAATATCAGCACGTAAAGTGTGTAAAGGGACTCGTCCTTCACGATACCATTCAGTGCGTGCAATTTCAGCGCCCCCAAGGCGACCACTCACGTTGATACGAATCCCATGAGCACCTAAGCGCATGGCATTACCCACTGCCCGTTTCATGGCGCGTCTAAACATAATACGACGTTCCAATTGTTGAGCAACATTGACCGCAACCAAGTAAGCATCAATTTCAGGTTTACGGATTTCTGCGACACTGATGTGTACTGGCACACCCATCATCCTTGAAACAGCGGTTCGCAACTTATCAATATCCTCGCCTTTTTCACCAATAACAATACCAGGGCGGGCAGTGTGAATAATAATTCGTGCGTTGCGAGCGGGTCTTTCAATACGCACCTCGCTGATTGAGGCTTGCGCTAATTCCTTTTTTATATACTCTCGCACTTTTAAATCTGTGTTGAGATAATTTGCATAATCTTGGCTACCAGCATACCATTTAGATGACCAGTCTTTGATAATACCTAAGCGAAATCCAGTAGGATGTACTTTTTGACCCATAATCTTTCTCTTAATCAGAGACCGTCACAGTAATGTGACTGGTGCGTTTGAAAATTCGACTACCCCGCCCTTTGGCACGGGCACGCATACGTTTCAAGGTAGGTCCTTCGTTAACATAAGTTTTTGATACGCGCAATTCGTCAATATCCGCGCCCTCATTATTTTCAGCATTAGCCACCGCAGATTCTAAGGTTTTTTTGACTAAACCGGCTGCGCGTAATTTGCTAAATTTCAAAATATTAAGTGCCTTGTCAACCGACAGCCCACGAATTTGGTCTGCAACCAGTCGACACTTTTGTGGGGAAATACGCGCATATTTATATATGCTAGAGGCTTCCATTTTTTGTTATCTAGTCTAGTTAGAAGTTATTAATCACGCTTGCTTATTTTTTTGATTTTTTATCACCAGCCTGATGACCTTTAAATGTCCGCGTAGCAGCAAATTCACCTAGTTTGTGTCCTACCATGTTTTCTGTCATGAATACAGGCACATGTTGACGACCATTGTGAACTGCTATAGTTAATCCCACCATTTCGGGAATAACCATTGAACGACGCGACCATGTTTTTATAGGGCGTTTGCTTTTTGCTGCAATAGCCTTCTCAACTTTTTGCAACAAGTGAAGATCGACAAAAGGCCCCTTTTTAATTGAACGTGGCATATTAATTAAAAAAATAAAAATGAAAAGATTAAGAGTGTAGAATGAAAAGTGCAGAGTGTCAAGCAAAATCACCTTTCAGTCTACATTCTCCACTTTTTACCGACCACGCACAATCATATTGGTGGTACGCTTATTTTGACGGGTCTTCGCACCTTTAGTGGGAAAACCCCAAGGAGTCACCGGATGCCGTCCCCCAGAACTCCGTCCTTCACCCCCACCGTGAGGATGATCAACAGGGTTCATGGCTACACCACGAACGGTAGGTCGTATGCCCCGCCATCGGGTTGCGCCAGCTTTACCCCAAGATTCCAAGTTATGTTCAGCATTGCCAACTTCTCCAACGGTGGCTCGACATTCTGTGAAAACTTTTCTAATTTCCCCAGAGCGTAAACGCAGTGTCGCGTATTGACCTTCACGCGCAATAAATTGCGCAGAAGTGCCAGCACTTCGTGCGATTTGAGCGCCTTTACCTGGTTTTAATTCCACACAATGCACGGTGCTTCCCATAGGAATATGATGAAGTGGCAAACAATTACCCTGCTTGATGGGCGCATGAACACCTGACATGATTGTGTCCCCTACTTTAACCCCTTTAGGTAAAAGAATATAGCGACGTTCACCATCAGCATATAAAATTAAGGCGATATGGGCACTACGATTGGGATCATATTCAATACGCTCCACAGTGCCAAGTATCCCATCCTTATTGCGTTTAAAATCGATAATTCGGTAATGTTGTTTATGTCCCCCACCACGATGACGAGTTGTTATCCGCCCATTGTTGTTGCGCCCTCCTGTTTTGGACTTTTTTTCTAACAACGGTTTATAAGGTTTACCGCGATAAAGTTCTGTGGTATTGCCTTTGACAACAAATCGTCTTCCTGCTGATGTGGGTTTTGCTTTGACGAGTGCCATAATTACTCTCCTACTCTGAAGTTGATATCATAACCTTCTTGCAATCCCACATAAGCTTTTTTCCAATTGGATCGTTGACCATTAATTCTACCAAAGGTTTTTCGTTTACCCTTGACACAGCTAATTTGCACCTTGTTAACCTTCACATTAAATAACAATTCAACTGCTTCTTTGACTTCTGGTTTGGTGGCATTAGGCAGGACTTTAAACACAAATTGTCTATGATTGTCAGCCATTCTCAGCGCTTTTTCAGAAATGTGTGGGGTAATTAGGACTTGCAATAAACGCGCTTTGTTCATGCCAATTTTTCCTCCATTTTCTTTAAAGCAGGGACTGTTATCAAGACTTTTTCAAACTTGATTAAACTGACTGGATCCACTGTTGTTGGATCACTGACCTCAACTTTATGCAAGTTACGGGCTGCCAAAGAGAGGTTTTCGTCCTTCTGCTCGGTCACGATGAGCACATTGCTCAGTTTGAGTGCTTTTAATTGCGCCACTAGGGATTTAGTTTCTGGCTTTTCGAGAGAAAACTGTTCTACGACTAATAAACGTGATTGTATAACCAGTTCTGATAGAATTGAGCGCAGTGCGCCTCGATACATTTTTTTGTTGACTTTTTGTGAATGATCACTTGGTTTTGCCGCAAAGGTCACGCCGCCACCACGCCACAAAGGACTTTTGATGCTACCCGCACGCGCACGTCCTGTTCCTTTTTGGCGCCAAGGCTTTTTCCCACTGCCTTTCACTTGGGCCCGACTTTTTTGCGCGCATGTACCAGCCCGAGCACCCGCTAAATGCGCTGTCACCACTTGATGAATCAGAGGCTCATTAAATTTTGCCCCAAATACGGTATCAGAGACATTAATCGCGCCCGCTGATTGAGTCTCTTCTTGTACGGTTTGTAGGTTCAATTCCATGATGTTATCCTTGAGAGGCGTGTGATTTAACAGCCGGCCGTACAATAATATTGCCACCCGGTGCACCTGGTATTGCTCCTTTGATAAGCAATAAGTTTCTTTCTAAATCTATTCGTGCTATTTCAAGGTTTTGTATTGTGCAGCGCACATTACCCATTTGCCCTGCCATTTTTTTGCCTTTGAAAACTCGTCCTGGCGTTTGATTTTGGCCAATAGAACCGGCAGCACGGTGTGAGAGTGAGTTACCGTGAGTGGCATCTTGCGTTTTAAAGTTGTGTCGTTTAACGGTACCCGCAAAGCCTTTTCCTTTGCTTGTACCAGCAACATCAACTTTTTGCCCTTCTTTGAAAATATCCACTTTGATTTCAAAACCAAGTTGAACATCCTTCAAATCAGCATCATTTAAACGAAATTCCCAGAAACCGCGTCCAGTTTCTACCCCCGCTTTGGACAAATGTCCGCCAGTAGGTTTATTGATTCGGTTAGCGCGACGGTTACCACAAGTAATTTGAATGGCACGATAACCATCTTTTTGTTTATTTTTTATTTGGATCACCCGATTGGGTGTTGCTTCAACGACGCTTACAGGTATGGATTCGCCGTTTTCTGTAAATATTCGGGTCATTCCACATTTGCGTCCGACAATGCCAACAGCCATTTTTTTGGTCCTTCTTGTTGAAAATAGTGGGGGGCCCACATACGGTCTAATTAAGTTTTATTTGTACATCAACACCAGCTGCAAGATCTAATTTCATCAGAGAATCAACAGTTTTGTCAGTTGGATCAATGATATCTAATAGGCGTTTATGGGTGCGAATTTCGTATTGGTCTCGTGCGTCTTTGTTGACGTGTGGTGAAATCAATACAGTAAATTTTTCTTTTTTTGTTGGAAGGGGTATTGGCCCTCGTAGTTGTGCACCTGTTCTTCTCGCAGTTTCGACTATTTCACGCGCAGATTGGTCAAGAAGACGATGATCAAATGATTTTAAGCGGATGCGAATTCTTTGATTAGCCATTGTTTTTTCTTGTCTGATTTTTGGAGGATTTGTAGGGTGGGTAACGTTTGCCCACCCTATGATGATTTATTGATTTTTCTTAATAACGCTCTCTGCAATACTTGTGGGTGCTTCATTGTATTTAGAAAATTGCATGGTGTAACTGGCACGGCCTTGTGTCAGGGAGCGTAAGTCGGTGGCATAACCAAACATTTCGCTCAACGGTACTTCAGCCTGAATTGATTTTCCAGTTGGAATATCCTCCATGCCTTGCAAAATTCCTCTACGACGATTAAGGTCTCCCATTACATCACCCATGTAGTCTGCTGGAGTGACCACTTCAACGGCCATGATGGGTTCAAGTAGCACCGGCTTTGCTTTTTTGGCACCTTCTTTGAAGCATAGAGACCCTGCTATTTTGAAAGCCATTTCGCTGGAATCAACTTCGTGGAAAGAGCCATCAAATAAGGTCACCTTGACATCAACAACCGGATAACCAGCAATAACGCCATTGAGCATTTGTTCTTGTACGCCTTTGTCAACAGCAGGTATGTATTCCTTGGGAATAACACCCCCAACGATTTCGTTGACAAATTCGTAACCTGTGCCTGCTTCTTTTGGTTCTAGCTTTAGCCAAACGTGTCCGTATTGTCCTCGTCCACCTGATTGTCGGATAAATTTACCTTCTTGTTCAAGGGGTTGACGAATCGTTTCACGATAAGCGACCTGGGGCGCTCCAACATTGGCATCAACACTGAATTCGCGGCGCATGCGATCAACAATGATGTCGAGATGTAGTTCGCCCATACCAGAAATAATGGTTTGTCCAGATTCTTCGTCTGTCCGCACTCGAAATGAGGGATCTTCGGCTGCCAGTTTTGTTAGGGAGATTCCCATTTTTTCTTGGTCAGCTTTCGTCTTGGGCTCTACAGCGACAGAAATCACCGGCTCTGGAAATTCCATCCTTTCTAGAGTGATAAGATGTTCTTTATCACATAAGGTTTCACCTGTGGTGACATCTTTTAAGCCAACAGCGGCTGCAATATCCCCTGCCCGCACTTCTTTAATTTCTTCACGGGTGTTTGCATGCATTTGTAATATGCGCCCAATCCGTTCTCGTTTCTTTTTGAGCGGGTTATAGACGGTTTTTCCTGATTCGAGCACGCCAGAATAAACGCGAAAATATGTCAATGATCCCACGTATGGATCAGTAGCCACTTTGAATGCAAGGGCCGCAAAGGGTTCTTCATCACTGGAGGCGCGTGTGGCTTCTGTTTCTCTACCATCGTCGAGAGTTCCACGAATCGGTGGCACATCGGTTGGCGCCGGCAAATACTCAACAATGGCATCCAACATGGCTTGCACTCCTTTATTTTTGAAGGCACTGCCACAAAGAGTTGGAACAATTTCGTTGGCTAGGGTTCGCTGGCGAATTCCTTGAGAAATCTCTTCTGGGGTTAAATTTCCTTCTTCAAGGTATTTATCCATTAAGGGTTCGTTAGCTTCAGCAGCGATTTCTACCAATTTTTCACGCCACTCATCACAGTCTGCTTGCATGTTGGCTGGGATGTCGCGTTCTTCAAAATTAACACCAAGATTGGCTTCCTCCCAATAGATGGCTTTCATTTTGATGAGGTCAACGATGCCTTCAAATTTGTCTTCTGCGCCAATGGGTAGTTGTAAGACTGCAGGTGTGGCAGCGAGTCGTTTGTTGATTTGTTCAACGACTCGTAGGAAGTTGGCACCGGCTCTATCCATTTTGTTGATGAAGGCAAGACGGGGAACTCCGTATTTATTGGCTTGCCGCCAAACGGTTTCGGATTGTGGTTCGACACCACCGACTGCGCAAAATACAGCGCATGCTCCGTCGAGTACGCGCAATGAGCGTTCTACTTCAATTGTAAAATCAACATGACCTGGGGTGTCAATGATATTAATCCTGTGTTCAGGATATTGTTGCGCCATCCCTTTCCAGAA
>CAYFOB010000110.1:0-807 GCA_964344525.1 uncultured Thiomargarita sp. | reverse complement strand
TACCACGTTCTTGTTCTTGTACCATCCAGTCCATCGTTGCTGCACCGTCATGTACCTCACCAATTTTGTGGGAAATGCCTGTGTAATAGAGTACACGTTCTGTGGTTGTGGTTTTGCCCGCATCAATATGGGCCATGATACCAATATTGCGGTAGCGCTCAATGGGTGTTTGTCGTGCCATTTTCAGTTATCAGTCATCAGTTGTTATCGAATATATTACCAGTGTTCAGTGATCTTTATTCACTGATCACTGAGCACTGATCACTGAACACTGAAGATCACCAGCGGAAATGTGAAAATGCTTTGTTGGCTTCAGCCATGCGGTGTACTTCGTCACGTTTTTTCATGGCTGTTCCCTTTTTTTCGTAGGCATCCAAGATTTCACCGGCTAAGCGATGTCCCATGGATTTTTCTCCCCGCTTACGGGCAGAATCCGCGAGCCAGCGCATTGCTAAGGTTGTCCTACGTGCAGGGCGGACTTCCACCGGTACTTGGTAGGTTGAACCACCTACCCGCCGAGATTTCACCTCTACGATTGGACGCACATTGTCTAGGGCTTTACCAAAAATATCTAAAGGTTCTTCGTTCTTTTTTTCTGCAACGCGCTCCAACGCACCATAGATGATGCGTTCTGCAACAGATTTTTTCCCGCTTTTCATTACAATATTAATGAATTTGGCGACTGTTTCGTCTCCATATTTGGGATCTGGCAAGATGGTACGTTTGGCGATAACTCTTCTTCTTGGCATTTTTTATTTCCTGGTTAAGACTTAGGTCTTTTGGCGCCATATTTAGAACGACCTTGTC
>CAYFOB010000109.1:7615-9661 GCA_964344525.1 uncultured Thiomargarita sp. | reverse complement strand
TACGTTTTTTTGCGGCGCAAAAAAATCTAACCCAACCTACAAAATATGTCTAATTCTTAACTTAATGGCATTGACTTATAATCAGGATTGCCCTTGGTAAAAATCAAAAATTTCCTTAACCAAAACAGGTCCTCGATAAATCAAACCCGTATAAATTTGCACTAAACTGGCACCTGCTTTGAATTTTTCTTGTGCATCAGCACCACTCATCACACCTCCAACAGCAATAATTGGTATTTTACCTTGGAGTGCCGCACTTAATTGTTGCACCACTTCAGTAGCACGCGCCAATAACGGTGCGCCGCTCAACCCTCCTTTTTCATTAGCATAAGGCCAATTTTCCACGCCTACCCGTGAGAGTGTTGTATTGGTGGCAATTACACCGTCTATATTGTAAGCCAACAATTTGTCTGCAATAACTGTCAGCTCTGCCTCGCTTAAATCCGGCGCAATTTTGACTGCCAACGGCACATATTTGTTATGTTGATCTGCCAATTCTTGTTGTGCTTGTTTTAAAGCATTCAGCATGCAATCTAATTCGTCACCCTGTTGTAGCTGGCGTAACCCTGGCGTATTCGGAGAAGAAATATTCACCGTCACATAATCTGCATGCGCATAAACTTTATGCAAAGCTATCAAATAATCATCTACTGCCTTTTCTAAAGGAGTATCAAAATTTTTGCCAATATTGATCCCAAGTATGCCACTAAAACGCGCTTTTTGGACATTGTCTAGCAACCTATTAACACCATGATTATTAAACCCCATGCGATTAATAATCGCACGCGCAGCTGGTAAACGAAAAAGGCGTGGTGATGGATTACCCGCTTGAGGGCGTGGCGTAACGGTGCCAACTTCAATAAAGCCAAATCCCAATGCGGCGAGGCTATCAATATATTCTGCATTTTTATCCATTCCTGCCGCAAGTCCCACAGGATTAGGAAAATTTAACCCCATCACAGTGCATGGGGCATGAGGACTTTTGCCAAAAAAATGTTTGCTTAAATTCAAGTGATGGAGTGTATTGAGAGAGTGTAGGGTAAAATGATGCGCAATTTCAGGTGGCAGCGTGAAAAGTAAGGAACGCAGTGGTGAATAGAGCATAATGTTATTTTTTTCCGAGTTATCATCATTTTAATGAATTGAGTAATTCAGGAAACTGAGCTAACATTTTTTCAATTTGTACAATGTCGAACTCTTGGGCAAATTCACTTAATTTTTTAGCATAGTTGATCAAATCTGACAACTGATATTTTTCAGCGAGACTCATGATATTATTGGAAAATAATTCTATTTCATCCATTTCTAATGCCCCATGAATGTCTTTCCATTGCGGTATCAATGTTTTTTCTAGCGTTTCTATTATTTCTTTTGGTATGTGCTTAGTCTCAAGCTTAACTGTTTCAGGTTTAATGGGTTGAGTCGTGTGCTTTAAATAGCGTGATAATTCATTCAATAGGTTTGAAATTTGAACAGGTTTAGATAAAAATCCATCAAAGTTTTTGGGAAGTTCGCCAAGGAGGGAAGCGGTTAAAGCGATTACTGGTATGTTTTGGGTGCGCGGGTTCTGTTTTAACCGTTTTGTTGCCTCATAGCCATCCATCAACGGCATTTTTAAATCCATTAAAATCAGAGCAGGCTGATATTCTTGTGCAAAAAGTAAGCCTTTTTGTCCATCCTCTGCTTCTATCACTTCCAAATTCACTTGAGATAAATTTTCACGGATGACGTCACGATTAGATTCGATATCATCCACAACCAATATTATGGCTTGTTCAAAATAAATTGTTCCTATATCATGCTCTGGTTTCATTATAGGCACTATGTTAGAGATTTTAACATCATGCAAAGTGATTTCAAAAAGACTTCCCATACCGACTTGACTTTGGATGGTAATTTCGCCATTCATCATTTCAATCAATCGTTTGCTAATGGCAAGCCCAAGTCCAGTACCTCCATATTTTCTGGTACTTTGACCATCCATTTGTTGGAAGGCGTCAAAAATTTTATCAATCTGATCTTTGGGAATACCAATACCACTATCTG
>CAYFOB010000109.1:3646-7605 GCA_964344525.1 uncultured Thiomargarita sp. | reverse complement strand
ATTGAGAATTATGTCACCGTGTTCAGAAAACTTGACGGCATTACCTATCAAATTAAGGAGCACTTGCCGTAGACGGGTTTCATCTAATTCTAGCACCGACGGCAGCGTTTCATCAATTTCAATTTTGAATGTGAGTCCTTTATCGGCTATTTTTAGAGCGAACAATTGTTCTAATTCTGTTAAAATGACTCTAGGATTAATTGCTTCATATTGGATTTCTAGTCGCCCAGCCTCAATTTTTGCTAAATCAAGTATATCATTAATCAAGCTCAGTAGGGTTTTCCCAGCTGTTTGAATGGCATCCAGATAATTTTTATGTTTTTTATTTGCTATCATTTTTGATAACAATTCTGAAAAGCCAATGATTGCATTCATGGGGGTACGGAGTTCATGGCTCATGTTGGCTAAAAATTCGCTTTTAGCACGGTTGGCGGCTTCTGCCCGTTTTTCACTTTTTCTGAGTGCTTCTTCCACTTGCTTGCGTTCATAAATTTCTTGTTGGAGTTGGACATTTTGCGCTTCAAGTTGCTTTTGCATATTTCGTAAGCGAAGGTGCGTTTTAACACGCATTAACACCTCTTGTTCCTGAATTGGTTTCAAAATATAATCCACAGCACCCGCTTCAAAGCCTTCTATTTTATCCTCAACTTTATCAAGAATGGTCATAAAAATCACGGGAATTTCTTTGGTCGCCTCATTTGCTTTCAAACGACGACAAGTTTCAAATCCGTCTATACCTGGCATCATCACATCCAGCAAAATCAAATCAGGGCATAGCATTTCCGCCCGTTTTAATCCCATTAGTCCATTTTTTGCTGTGGCTATTTTAAAACCATAAGCTTTTAATGAATTAACCACCACTTTAATATTGTTGATGTTATCATCAATAACCAAAATAACATTATTTTGTTGTTTATTAATCATAATTTGTTATCACAATAAATTTTTCAAGAAATACAATCATTTGCTCGTCATCAAAATTCAGGGCAAACTCGCGTAATTGGTTTAGAAAAGGTAAATATTTTTCATCAAGCGTTTCTAGTACATTGACTTGTTCTTCAGCTTCTTGCATTAAGCCAAGCATTGCTAATTTGTATATTTTTTCTAACTCTTCAAAAGGTGGTAGGATAAACTCCGTTTCTGAGAGCGGCGGTGTGATCAGTGTGGGCATCGGGTATATTGTTTGAATAAGTGGCACTTCAAACCAGAAAGTACTGCCTTGCCCCTTTTCACTAGTCACTTGAATTTCACCCGCCATCAATTTAACCAATTGTTGGCTAATGGTTAAACCAATACCCATTCCATCGCTCCACCGATCAAGCACTTTTTCAAAAGGCTGGAAAATTTTGGCTAACTGCTCAGGGTGCATACCAATACCAGTGTCACTCACTTCAAAATACAAAAGAGCATGGTGTTTATGAACTCGTAACGTCACTTTGCCACCACTTTCAGTGAACTTGACCGCATTTCTTAGCAAGTTAAGTAAAATTTGTCGTAAACGAGTTTCATCGGCTTCAATGGCAATAGGTAAATCGTCATCTTTTTCATAGAGAAATCGCACATTTTTCTGTTGCGCTTGCATACGGATAATACCAACAATGCTCTCTAAAAAGTGAGGGAAGCTGAACTCCTTCGGGTGCAGTTCTATTTTGCCAGTTTCGATTTTAGATATTTCTAGGAGATCGTCAATGAGAGTGAGTAATAGTTCGGCGCTGCTGTGGATAACCTCTAAACCATCCTGTTGGAGAGTGGTTAATCCCTGACTCCGTTTGAGGATTTGGGTATAACCTAAAATACCATTGAGAGGAGTACGCAATTCATGGGTTGTGTTAGCAAGAAAGGTGCTTTTGGCTTTGTTAGCAATTTCTGCCACCTTTTTGGCTTGTTGCAATTTGATTTTGGCTTGTTTATGTTCAATAATTTCTTTTTTTAATAACAGGTTGCTATGTTTAATCGTTTGAGTATGATCCCATAAAATTTGTGTGAGCCTGATTATAATAACAAATAATACGGCACTTAGAATACCTGCCCCGAGCACCAAAAAGGGTAGAGCAAATTGTTCACCGCCTAACTGAACTTGGATTGCCTGCCATAAAGCAACTGCAATCGTTGTCATACCAATACCTGTTGGGTAAACAAACCAGCGTGGAATTTGCCGATTTTCCTCAATTGCGCCAGTACGCCATGCGTAAACTAAAACGCCAGTTCCAAGCGTCATACATCCTAAAGCCGTGTGAACAGCCATTTGCGTGAAATTTCCCCACCCATAAGCTGTCTCTACACCACTTAGGTACCCCATAAAAGCCACGCTTCCCAAGGCAATAACGATTGAACCTAAAATGCCAACTGTTAGAGGTTTATGACTCATAATCAATAAAGCCAATCCAGTTAGCCCAAAACAAAGCGCTGTATTTGGAGCCATGCGCCCAGGGTGTGGCGTTTTTACAGTGACATAATGTTCCAGAAAGAGCTGGTCAATATTTAAATTGACTCCAAAAATATGTTGGACTAAAGTCAGACAACTGATGGTAACAGCGATGCCACCGCAAACCATCCGCAATCGCTTATATTTAAATGATAATCCCCCTATTCCACAAATTAAGAATTCTAGAGCAGTATTATATTGCATTGGCACAAAGTGAGGAGAAACTTGAATAAGTGTGACATTATGACTATACCAACCAAATAAAACGACACCACCTAAAACACAAGAGAATCCAGCAGTTACTATTGTCATCAAGTGTAAAAATTGATATAAGTCTTGCCTCATTTGTTCAAATCCATAACTTAATCTTCTTCTTCAAGGCAAAGCTTTTAATTTCCTTTTAATGGACAAAAACGTCTCAAGAAACGCAATCATTTGCTCATCGTCAAAATTCTGGGCAAACTCACGCAATTGAGTTGCAAAAGCTGAATATTTTTCATCAAGCGCTTCCAGTGCGTTGGCTTGTTCTTCAATCTGTTGCATTAAGCCAAGCATGCTTAATTCATACAACTTTTCCAATTCTTTAGGGGGTGGTGGAATGAGCGCAAGCTCAGACAACGCAACTTCAGGTTCAGGGGAAATCTCCTTGTATTGCCATTTTAAGTGTAAATGGGTTTCCAAAAAATAAAACAGTTTTTTTGCATTCACTGGCTTAGGTAAAAAACCATCACATCCAACCAGCTGACTTTGTACTCTATCCATTTCAAGCACACTGGCAGAGACAGCCAAAATCGGTACCGCCCTGAGTGTCGAAATTTGGCGAATTTCTTTCACTGCCTCAAATCCCGTTTTAACTGGCATGACCAAATCCATCAAAATCGCATCTGGCTGTATTTCTTGCGCTTTGTTCACGCCTTCTTGACCATTTTCGGCGAGTTCCACTTCAAAACCAAACGGTTCTAATAAATTGAGTAATACCAAGCGGTTGTCTTGCTTGTCATCGACAGCTAATATTTTGCGCCGTTTTCCCTGATAACCCACGATTTTATCATAAGTCGGTTGTGATGTTTTGATGGGAGCATCAAGGAACGGTAATGCGAGCTCAAACCAAAAGGTACTCCCTTTGCCTAATTCGCTGGTGACTTGAATCTCTCCGCCCATCAATTTAACCAATTGTTGGCTAATAACCAAACCTAAACCCGTTCCCTCAGCTTGGCGTTGGATATCGCCGACTTGCTCAAAGGGTTGAAATATTTTGTCTAAGTGTTCAGCACTGATGCCAACACCGCTATCAATCACTTCAAAATACAAAAGAGCCTGGTGCTTATGAACTCGTAACGTCACTTTGCCGCCATTATCAGTGAACTTAATCGCATTTCCTAACAAGTTAAGCAGGATTTGTCGTAAACGAGTTTCATCAACTTCAATGGCAATGGGCAAATCATCATCTTTTTCATAGACAAATAGCACATCTTTCTGTTGCGCTCGCAAACGAATAATGACAATAATACCTTCTAAAAAATCTAAAAAATTG
>CAYFOB010000109.1:0-3636 GCA_964344525.1 uncultured Thiomargarita sp. | reverse complement strand
TACGGCGGGATAGAGTTCTATCTTGCCCGCTTCTATTTTTGAAAAGTCTAATATATCGTTAATCAGGGTCAGTAGATGTTGTCCACTGCTATGAATAACATTTAAGCCATCTTGTTGGCTAACGCTTAAACCATGATTTCGTTTGAGAATTTGAGCATAGCCTAAAATACCATTGAGTGGTGTGCGGAGCTCATGACTCATATTTGCCAAAAAGGTGCTTTTAGCTTGGTTGGCAGTTTCGGCGGCTTCCTCAGCGCGTTTTCTCTCCACAATTTCTTGTTCCAATTCGCGGGTACGTTCTGCCACCTTTTGTTCTAAATTGTTATATAACAATGAATTTTCAATAGAAATGGCGAGCTGCGAGGATAATAGATTTAGTACTTCTACCCTTGCTGACGTAAATGCACCTGTTGTTAGGTTATTTTCTAAATACAAAATCCCAGTTAACTGTCCTTGATTGAGGAGCGGTGTACATAATACCGATTTGGGGCGTTGTTTGGCGATGTAGGCATCGCGGACAAAGTGGCCCTTTTGGCTGGCATTGTGCAAAACCACGTTTTCCCTCGTGCGAGCAACATAGTGGATGATGTTTGCTGACAGGCTTGTTTCAATCGCTAAAGATTGTAACACAGTAACATCAGTACCATGCCCTTGGGCTTCAATAAACCAGTTATCTTGTTGTGGTAGTAACAAAAAGCCTTTTTCTGCCCCAGCATTTTCAATAACAATGTGCATCATTTTTTCTAACAGGCGACTTAATACTATTTCTCCAGATAGGATTTGAGAGGCTTTTACAACACTGTTAAAATCCAAATCACCTGTGTTCATTTGAGTTGACACCACAGAGCTGACTACATGTGAAGTTTGATGAGCAAGAAATTGTGGATATTTTTTTTCTAAATCCTCAACTTTAGCCTTAGCCCCCCAAAGTTTATAGGCATAGTGAGCGTCTTTGAAATAGGCTTTGGCGCCGCTTTCTATTTGACGTTCTAAAAAAAATTGCGCGGCTAATTCACAAGCTAATGCTTGCTCATGAACAAATTCATTTTCTGATGCGCCACAAATCGCGTGCTCATAGAACTTTTCAGCTTCAGCCACTTTGCCTAACAGACGTGCTTTTTCCGCTTCAACCAAATCATACTTATGTTGATAATTCATGGGCGCATGTTTTGCCCACTTTTTCAATTTTTTTTGATTTAGCATGAGACGATATTTATTTTTTAAATTGGTTTTAGAACGGCAAATGGACAATGAAGTGTAAAAATTGTGAACAGGGATCTCTGGCATGCCCACTGCCGCGTCAAGATAGGGCAATGCGGCATTGAGAGCCTCTAACGCTTCTTCATAGGCACCAAAATAATATTTAGACATGCCCAGCGCTAAATAAGCTTGAAAAAGACTTGAAAAGTGTTTTGCCTTTGTTAGCAGAGAGATAAGCTCTTCAAAATTTTCATTGTTTGAAGACTCTTTTCCTAATAAAATAAAAGAAAGTTGGGTATAAGGTTTGAAAAAAGAGACACCGGTGTCTTGTTTATATTTTTGGAGCGTCTCAAGCCACTTGATTTGCTTGCTTTTAAGCTGTTCAATATTTTCCCCAGTCAAAAAAGAAAGGCTTGATGAAAAAAATAAACCATAACCAAAAAATTCCAAGTTGCCAATATCATAAGCCTCCTGCGACATTTGAATCAGTGATTGAATCCCAATTTTCAGAGATTGATTCCAGTGCACTAAAAAGTAATAATAAGCAAGCAAAATATAAGGACGTATTTCTTTTGAGGGGTATTTATCCATCATTTTTTGGGTCAGTTGTTCCCATTGCTTACTCGCTTTTATGTTGCCCAATTTAGTCATGACAATGCCATACGAATCGTAGCCAAGGGTAGAATAAGGGCTGTTTCCATGTTGGATGGAAAGTTGAACCATCTGAAATATAATCAGTGGGAACATATCTGGGATAGCCATCGCAACAGAAGGGATGATTGTTGTTAAAATTTGCATCATGGCTAAAACCGTTCTGTTTTCCATCACAGGCAAATGTTCAAGTTCTGCAACTGACTTATTTCTCAGCAGCCATTTGGTTTTGATGATGCCCAAAAGGATGTAAAGGGGAAAATGTTTTTTGGGCAGAGAAAGCCCTAATTTTTCTAAAATTTCCAACCCCGCTAAGGCAGCTTGCAATGGGTCATTAAGAGATTGATAAGCCTGCATTTTGACTTGATAAACTTTCACCGTTTCAAGCGGGGCGGCTTGTTTTAATACGATTTTAAAAAGTGCATCCAAGCGCTCCATATCAGAATTTAAGTAAGCCGTCTCAATGCCTTCTACATGCAAAGACATCATCAGTGCATAATGCGTTTGCCAGTGTTTTTCCGATAAAAGGCTTAAACCCGCCTTAATATAACGCCACGCAGGTTGATAGGCTGCAGACTCTTTGGCTCTTTTTCCTGCCATTAAGTTTAATTCTGCTATTTTTATTTTTTCTGGTTCAGAAGAAATTAATTCTAGACCCAAATGAAATTGATTAACTATATCAAAAATTTTATCGGATAAGTTTTGCTTTAATAATAAACGCCCTATTTGTAAATGAAGCGGCTTTTTTTCAGTTTCGCTAATAAGTAAATAAGCTGCTTGTTGAACTCTATCGTGTAAAAATCGAAACTGGTGAATTGTAAAAGGGGAATGGCAAATGTCATCGCCACTCATCTCTAACTCAGACACAGCCAAGACTAATTCTTCTGTCAGCGCGGGTATCAGCGCTTGAAAAGTATCAAAGGGTGATTTTTCATAAATAATAGATAAAGTCTCTAAATCAAAATGATTACCCACACAGGCTGCTAGACGTAACACATGTTGCGCTGATTGCGGCAATTTTTTCAGTTTGGCAATCATTAAATCTACCACATTGTCGGTGATGTTTATTGCTTGAATTTGAGCAATATCCCACTGCCAAGCAAGCTTAGAGGTTTGAAACGTCAGCAAGTTTTCATCAGACAACGCGTGGAGAAATTGATTAACAAAAAACGGATTTCCCCCTGTTTTGCGCATGACCAAGTGGGTTAATGAGTCCACCGCTTTTTGATGCAAACTGTCGCTAATCAATTGGTTAATATGTTCAAAAACCAAAGGTTTTAAAGTAATTTTGTTTACGGTGACTGACTTGAGCGCATCAAGCGTCATCATTAAAGGATGAGTGGGGCTAACTTCGTTGTCCCTAAAAGCCCCAATTAAAAATAGGGCTGTGGTATCTGTCATCATTCCTTCTAATAATTTAAGCGTTGCCGAATCCACCCACTGCAAATCATCCAAAAAAATCACCAAAGGATGCTGGCAAAATGCCTCAATAAATTTTTTAAATACCAATTTAAAACGATTTTGGGATTCTGTTGGTCTAAGCGTGGGCACTGGTGGTTGCTGCCCAATAATCAATTCAACATCAGGAATCACATCAACAATGACTTGCCCATTACTGCCAAGCGCACCTAACAATTTTTCCTGAAAGGCGTGCAAGGTTGCCTGGCTCCCTGTAAGCAATTGTTGCATTAATTCAGAAAAAGCGTTGATGAGGGCACTGTAAGGAATATTCCGATACATTTTTTATTAACAAATATTAACAAAAGTTGCTATTTACTAATAACG
>CAYFOB010000108.1:0-9670 GCA_964344525.1 uncultured Thiomargarita sp. | reverse complement strand
TAAATGAACCCCCAAGCGCCTTGAGGGTTATTTAAATCGCAGCACAGGATGTGCCAATTTTTTTATTGAGCAAGGAGATGCGCTTTTCTGATACGAGCAAACCCCTGTGGGGGTTTCTTCATGTCAGTGGTGGCTTGAGACCATAAATTCACCTTGAAGCCTGTGTTAAAATCAATCCCGCTGCGATTGTTGGTCATTTCGATGGGGGTAAAAATTGCTGAGGTTGGGTACATGCCACAGGCCTCACCATCATCGCAAATATAACCGTCATTGTTGAAATCACTCCCAGCAGCAATGATATATTTTCCGGTTGGTACATTGTGAAAGCTGAAAGAATAAACACCGTTTTTTACTTCGGCGCTCGCTTGTTGGATGGTTTTTTCTAAATTGTTAGGATCCACCAGCAGAATGTAATGAAATCCGGCATCACCTGCGCTGTTAGGATCACCAACTTGTAAAATCACCGGTACATTGAGGGTATTCACATTGCTCTTGATGGTAATTGTCGCTGTATAGGTGCCCACCGCTAAACCACTACGGTCCACCTTGATTGTGTAACTCCCCAAACCACTCCCTGTCCACGATAAAAATCCATTAGAGTTCTCACTGATGCTTTCAATTTGCAAATTTCCGTTGCCTGCATTGCTCAGTACAAGCGTGGTGCTGTTAAGACTGAGGCCAAAATTCAATGATTGAGGCGTTGCTACCAATTGAGGGGGGGCGGGTTTTGAAGGGTTCCCAGCTAATTCACTGGCTTCTAATACGGCTTTTTGTGCATTGATCAAACCATACCCAAACTTGTCATCGCGCCCGTTGGTCCCTAAATCTTCAGTAATTTTACCACTTTTCAATAGATCATCAAAATTTGGGGGGGTCAAATTAGGGTTGGCTGTCTTCATCAAGGAGATAACCCCTGCAATATGTGGGGTTGCCATCGAAGTACCCATTAAGGAGCGATAGGTAAATTCGATATTTGCCCTTTCCTCACCCATGGTGCTAAGAATGCTATCAGGTCTACCATCACCATTGATGTCTGGGGTGTTGTCTCCCCCTGGGGCTGCGACATCAACATGGGGACCAAAATTGGAATAGGAGGCCCGTTGTTTGTTGATGTTTACTGCACTGACAGAGACAACGCCGTTCAAAGAAGCGGGATACATTGGGGCCTCTGTGTTCTCATTGCCAGCGGCGGCCACGACAATGACCCCCGCATTGCGTACGTCATTTATCAGTTGTTGAAAGCTGCCAGAAATCGCTGGCCCCCCTAAACTAAAATTAATAATATCAGCACGTCGGGCAGGCACCGTACCAGAATCATTGGCTAAGCCCGCCGCAAAGCGCATGGCTTGTTCTGTGTCATAGTCGGTACCCGCTCCTCCTCTGCCAAGGACTCGTAAGGGCATTATTTTAGTTGCCCAAGCAACTCCTGCTATTCCTATATTATTATTAGTGCTTGCCGCCACCGTTCCCGCAACGTGAGTCCCATGAAAACTGCTACCGCCAGGAGATTGATCACCCGGATCGTCTGGGTTTGAATCAATACCATCACCATCCAACGCAATATTCGCATCTTTAATAAAATCATATCCACCCACAAGGTTATTACGTAGATCAGGATGATTAAGCAAGACACCGGTATCGACCACTGCAACAATAACAGAAGGATCACCGGTTGTGGTGTCCCAAGCTTGTGGCATGTTCATCAAGGAAAGATTCCATTGGTAACGATATAACTCATCGTTGGGGTTGGTCGCTAACGCCCGCAACCGGTAATTGGGGCTGGCTTCAGCAATGTTGCTTTGTTCGCGCAGCGCTTTGATGGCCATCAAGGTTTCATATTTTGAGCGCAGTTCTGGCGTAGCAAAAGTGATATTATCGGCGGCAAAAGTGCGTAATTGATTGAATTTAAACAACATGCGTCGTGAAGGATCGAAACTTTGGGTGTGCATGCCATAAGTGGTCATTTGCGCATCTTGCTTAAATTGCACAATCACATCGCCAGGTACAAAATCATCACTTAAATGCAGACTTTGATGGTTTTTTGTGAGCGCTTGCCCTATGCTCAGTACATAATTGGACGCCCCTTTTGAGGCTTGTACTTGTATAAAATAGCGCCCATCTGCTGGCACATTTATATTTTCTGTGGCCCCTCCTCCCACCGAGGAGTCTGAAATTGCACCATTGCTATTTAGCAAATTCAAGTTTAAATCACCGCCACTGAAATGATTGGCCACAAAAAGAGTGATGCTTTGTCCTTTACGCAAATCGACTTTAAAAAAATCATCTGGATCACCTGCACTTTTAAAGCGCCCATTAGGTCCAGCGCCGGCTTTATTGACATAGCCACCCAAAATCATCGGGTTGGGAATGCTTTGTGCATTGCTTATATTATTATTATCAGACAACACAGGCGCATTAACATCATTGACATCGTTATCCTTGACAGTGTTGTTTGCCACAAAAATTTGCCCACTGAGGCTAAAACCTGTACTGCTATTACTGCTCGGTGAATCATCATCACCACAACCTGCAATAATCAAAATCACCAACAAAATGATATATCTTCTTAGCATTAACATATCCTCCAGATTTCAGGCCACAAAATATTTTTTTGCAGGCTCATTTTGTCCAGTACGCCGTTTCAAATCATAATATTGTAATAAGATGATTCCAAAAAATAGCGGGCTTAACAGTTTATCGACAATTAAATAAGTGAGCTGCATCAATAAATTGATTTGATCTTGAGCAAAAATTGTGCCCAACAGCACCTCAACAATCGTACTTGACATCATGCTAATAAGCACAATAATCAGTAACGACAACATCAAAACCGCTGCCGTGCGCCACCAGTTGCCCCATACCAAGCGATGACTGCTTTGTAAGGAATTTAACACGCCTGCATTGTCAAAAAGAATCAATGGCGTAAAAAATTGTAACGATACGACTAAAACGACCCCCGGAATCAGCACCATTAAACCTATTCCAGCCAAAAATGTGTACAACCAAGTGGCCAAAAGTATGGGCAATAATTTTTTTACACCCAGCCGCAAAGCCTCAAAGTTGTCCATGTCAGAGTGCTTAATGATTGCTTCAATACGATAAAAAATCGCTATTTGTAGGAGCAACATCACTAGCATGTAGAGGAGTAAATAACCCATGAAATTTATCAGGGCATTCATCAAAATGTTAAACTCAGGCGAATTTAATTCTGGTATCAACAAATGAAGCAAGACAGAGAAAAAGGCATCTGCTAACACTAATGGCAACACTTTGGGAAAACAAAATAGAAATAGCTTGATACCATCTTCTATGATTTCAAAGATAGGTTGTGGTTTGTTGGGTAATTCAAACATGTAAACAGTCTCAGTTATGCATTAAGTTTAAATTGCCGACATTGGCGCACCTTTTTATCTTTTTTCTTGGTTTTTTATTTCGTTTCAATTGCCAATATTGGCAAGTTTCATTACAACATAATCAAAAATAAATCACAATAATATCAGCCACCATGTTAAAAACTTCCTCCCATGGTTACTCATGGCAACAAATTATCGACATTGCATTGCGCCACAAGCGAGAAATCATTTCAGCGCATATTATTGCTATCGTGGCCACTTTGGTCAGTGTACCAATACCATTGCTCATACCTTTATTGGTTGATGAAATTTTACTTGATCAACCGGCGACTTTGGTAAATATGGTCAATTGGATTTTTCCCGTCAGTTGGCATGGCGCCATTTTGACGATTACAGTCATCACACTATTCAGTATGTTGTTACGTGTCTCGGCTTTAGGTTTGGGCGTTTGGCAAATGCGCCAATTTACTATTATTGGTAAAAATGTGGTGTATCGTATTCGTCATAATTTGGTCAAGCGCCTTCAGCGCGTATCAATGGCAGAATATGAAAGCTTAGGTAGCGGACAAGTCATTTCCCATTTTGTAACCGATTTAGATACACTTGATCAATTTATTGGGGTGAGCATTAGTAAGCTTTTGATCGCTGTTCTGAGCATTATCGGTACTGCTGTCATATTAGTGTGGATGCACTGGCAATTGGCATTATTCATTTTACTGCTCAATCCAATAGTGGTTTACACAACGATTTATTTAGGTCGTAAAGTCAAGATATTAAAAAAAAGAGAAAATGAAGCTTATGCCACTTTCCAACAAACTTTGAGCGAAACGCTAGAAGGTATTCAACAAATTCGTGCTTACAACCGTGAGCAATATTATTTAGGCAAAGTGATTGATAGTGCTGACAAGATTAAAAATCATGCGATTGCATTCGCCTGGAAAAGTGATGCTGCCACCCGCCTATCCTTTAGTGTCTTTCTATTAGGTTTTGACATGTTTCGTGCTATTAGCATGCTCATGGTGGTGTTTTCGGATTTGACGATAGGGCAAATGATCGCTATATTAGGCTATCTCTGGTTTATTCTAGCGCCTATGCAAGAAATTATTAGCATTCAATATAGTTATCATAGCGCTAAAGCCGCCTTGCAGCGCATCAATAAATTATTTGCCCTCTCATGGGAACCAAATTACCCGCATCACTCTAATCCATTTAAAAATCAATCAACAATGGCAGTTCGCCTAGAGAATATTTGTTTTTCCTACGATCAACAAGAAAATGTACTTGACCATATTTCCTTGGACATTAAAGCGGGTGAAAAAGTCGCTTTAGTTGGTGCCAGCGGTGGAGGTAAAACAACTTTAGTGCAAGTCATATTAGGCTTATACGCGCCCCAGTCGGGCAATGTCTATTTTAATAATGTGCCGATCACACAAATTGGCATGGATGTTGTACGTGAACATGTTATCACAGTGCTACAACATCCTGCCCTATTTAATGACACACTCCGCATGAATCTCACCTTGGGGCGTTCCTTATCTGACGAACAACTGTGGCAAGCTTTAGAAATTGCACAATTGACAGAAGTCACCAAAAATCTGGAAAACGGTTTAGACACGCTATTGGGGCAACGCGGTGTGCGCCTCTCTGGTGGACAACGTCAGCGGGTAGCAGTGGCGCGAATGATACTCGCCAATCCCAAGGTGGTGATTTTAGACGAAGCCACTTCTGCCCTTGATACTGAAACAGAAGGTAAATTACATGCCGCATTAAATAACTTTCTGAAAAATAAAACAACAATCATCATTGCTCACCGTCTTAGCGCTGTGAAACAGGCCGATCAGGTATTTGTTTTTGATGAAGGGCGGATTATTGAAGAAGGACAACACGAAAATTTAATTCATGAAAATGGTTTGTATGCGAAATTGTATGGGGGACATTGTTGAACAATTCAATTACTCAATAGGCACTAAACGATCCCCAAAAGGCGTATGCACAACCCGCATGCCGGGTGGCACATCTTCATCCTTAATTTTCCTAATGTTTTTTGGGCGTTTTGGCGGTTTCCTTTGTGGGACTGAAGAGGGTGTTGTTGTTGGGGGACGTGCTGTTGCGAGAGGTGGTTGCGCTGGTTGTTGTGCGACTGCCTTGCGCTGTGGCAAGCTGACAATCGCTGTCCTACCTTCATCGGCTTCGTTACATTCTATACCTTTATCTTCGTTGGATTTTTGACATGGCGCATCCAACGGATATTCCATCCGTATTTCACGCGCTTTGACGCTTAACAAATAATAACCTTCATAGTTTTTGATAGATGTGCGTTTGTTTCTAAAACGTAGGACGATTTCTTTATTATCAGGCGTTTTTAAAATAACCGCTCGTTTATTCCCAAGGCGGCTGGTGCCCAGTAGTGTAAAATCTTTTTGTGGTCGCAGTTTTTTTGGTTTTTTGGCTTCTGCTTTGGTGGGTAGCGCTCGAAAAGGAATAGGGAGCGCACCTGGTTCTATAGGAGCTGGCGGTGGTGCTTTACCACGATCTGGATTAAATAAATCAAAAGCAAAAGTGTGTGTACTGCACAATAAGATTGTGAGAGTTAGGGGAGTTAAAATGTTATACTGTTTCATTGTGTTGCTCCTTTAAAGCTCATCTGATTTTTATCTCAGTCTCATTATACACAAAAATTAAATAATTTGAACTGTGATTTATGTGATTGACAATTATGAGGGGGCTAATGATCACATAATCAAACAGAACCTGATGTAAGTCAACAAAATACCGGTTTAACGCAGGATGATGTAAACCAAATGGTACACGCAGCTTTACAAGAGCAACAACGTGTCGAAAATTTAAAAAAGGATAAGTCAAAACCGTAAATATTTTAGGTTTATCCTTTTTTAAATGTAATCCTTGTAGTTATTTGCGTTTTTTTGAAATAAGGTCAATTCTGATGTTAACTTTGTCTGGCTACCAACTGACTGAACAGCTCCATGAAGGTGGCAACTCGTCTATTTATCGTGCTATTAGGAAAGCAGATAATCTGCCTGTTATTCTTAAAATCCTAACACAAGAATATCCGCCACCGGAACAAAGTGCTTGGTTGAAACGAGAATATGAAATCACTCAAAATTTGAATGATATCATGGGTGTTGTGGATGTCTATGCCCTTTCAAGCAAGCAAAACTACTTTTTCATTGTCCTAGAAGATTTTGGCGCCACTTCCATTGACTGTTTGAAAGTAGCAGGTCACATGCCTTTGAATGATTTTTTGAGGCTTGCCATTAAAATCACAGCCATTTTAGGCGAACTGCATCAACGCCATTTGATCCATAAAGACATTAATCCCTCAAATATCATTTTAAATAGCACCACAAAGCAAGTCAAACTGATTGATTTTGGCATTTCAACAATACTTTCCCGTGAAACTTCAACTTTTCGTCATCCGAATTTGTTAGAGGGAACTTTGGCCTATTTGTCACCAGAACAAACTGGCCGAATGAACCGAAGCATTGATTATCGAACGGATTTTTATTCGCTAGGGGTGACTTTTTATGAATTACTAACGGGCCAATTACCCTTTATCATGTCAGATGCCTTGGAAATCGTGCATTGCCATATTGCCAAACAACCAGTGCCACCATACGTCATCAAACCAGAAATTCCGCAAGTGATTTCAAAAATCGTGCTGAAATTGATGGCGAAAAATGCTGAAGACCGTTACCAATCGGCTTATGGAATAAAAAACGATTTAGAAGAATGTCTGCGACAATGGCAAGCGACAGGACAAATTCCCCCCTTTCCACTAGCCCGTGCTGATGTTTCGGATCGTTTTGAAATTCCCCAGAAACTCTATGGACGTGAAACAGAAATGAGTGCCTTGGTCGCTGGTGTCGAACGAATCAGTCAAGGTGCAAGTGAAATGATGTTAATTGTGGGTTATTCAGGCATTGGCAAGTCCGCTATTGTGCAGGAAGTTTATAAACCCCTCACTCGTCAACATGGCTACTTTATTAGTGGTAAATTTGATCAATTTCAACGAAATATTCCTTATCTTTCACTTATTCAAGCATTTCGAGCATTGATGCGCCAACTGCTTACAGAAAATGAAGCTGCTATTGCTATTTGGCGAGAAAAATTGACTCAAGCTTTGGGGGCAAATGGACAAATTATCATTGAAGTTATTCCGGAAATAGAAATGATAATTGGCCCACAGCAGACCGTGCCAGAACTGGGAACAACGGAAGCACAAAATCGCTTCAACTTGGTATTTCAAAATTTTATCAAAGTCTTTACCCAACCCGAACACCCACTGATTATATTCTTGGATGATTTGCAATGGGCCGATGTTTCTTCATTAAAATTGATTGAATTATTAATGACAGATATCCACTATTTCTTTCTAATTGGGGCTTACCGGAATAATGAAGTAAACGACGCACATCCACTAATGCTCACTTTAGATGAAATAAAAAAGGCAAATGTTATTGTCAATCAGATTGTTTTATCACCCTTAGCCTTGCCGCACGTTACCCAATTAATCGCTGATATTTTTAAATGTGAGCCTGTGTCTGCCAGTACTTTCGCTGAACTGGTGCATCGCAAAACGAATGGAAATCCCTTTTTTGTCATTGAATTTTTAAAGTTCCTATACGCCAATGTTTTGCTGACATTTGATTATGAACAAGCGCAATGGCAATGGGATATAGCGCAAATTCAAGCACAACAGATAAGCAATAATGTTGTAGAATTAATAACAAGCAAGGTGCAAAAATTACCATCCTCAACGCTTGCCTTGTTAAAGTTAGCCGCTTGTATTGGCAACCAATTCGATTTGGAAAGGTTAACAATTGCGTCCGATAAATCATCACGAGAAACGGCAACAAACTTGTGGGATGCGATTGCTGAAGGTTTTATCTTACCACTGAGTGGTAACTACAAGTTAATGGAGATAGAAGATCTCTCAGAGAAAGTGGTCACTTCCTACAAATTTGCCCATGATCGAATTCAGCAAGCCGTCTATTCTCTTATTCATGAAACAGATAAACAGGCCATGCATTTGCGTGTTGGCCAATTGTTACTACAGAATACGCCATCAGAAGAACTTGATCATAAAATATTTTATATTATCAACCAATTGAACCAAGGTCAAACATTAATCAATCAACACAGAGAGCGAGAAGAACTAGCGCGATTAAATCTACAAGCGGGAAAAAAAGCTAAAACATCTGTGGCCTATCAAGCGGCGTTAAATTATTTGCAGATTGGTTTAGGTTTGTTGGGTGAAGACAACTGGCAACAATACGATTTGGCATTAGCATTACATCTGGAAACAGTAGAGGTTGCCTGCCTCAGTGGCAATTATGAGCGAATGGAACAATTGAGTAAAATCGTGCTGAAACAAGCCAAAACCTTACTAGATAAAGTGAAAATTTATGAAATTAATATCTTGGCTTATTTTGCACAACAAAAAATTTCAGAATCGTTAGCACTCGGGCTGCAAATTCTCAAACAGTTGGAAGTCCAATTTCCAGAAAAAATCAGCCAAGCGGAAGTGTTACGTCATCTCGAACAAACAAAAATCATCTGGGTAGATAAGCGAATTGAGGATTTAATAGATTTGCCAGAAATGACTGATCCTTATAAATTGGCAATATCTCGTCTCCTGCTTCATATGACAAACGTGAGTTCTGTTGGGTCTCCAGAAATGTACCCACTTTGTATACTTGAAATGGTCAATTTATCACTCAAATATGGCAACACATCTTTGTCTACGACCGCTTATTCTAATTATGGAATCCTTTTGTGTGGAATAGTGGAAGATATAGATGCGAGCTATCAGTTTGGGAAACTGGCTCTGAGTTTATTGGAACGGTTTAATGCGAGAACATTAAAAGCGCAAGTCATCTACGAATTCAATTGCTTCATCAGGCATTGGAAAAAACATACGAGAAAAACTTTAAAACCTTTGTTGGAAGTCTATAAAATCGGGCTAGAAACTGGAAACTTAATCTTTACAGCAGCATCGACATTCATGTACACATTCCATTCATATTGGGTTGGCAAGGAACTGATGGCACTGGAACAAGAAATAGCGAAATACTATCAGCTGATTGTGCGGCTTAGGCAAAGCCTGTTCCAACAATGGTATGAAGTGTATCAGCAAGGCATCTTGAATCTATTGGGACAAAGCGATAACCCTTGTCGTTTATTGGGTGATGATGAAAAGACTAGGCTACAATTGTATGATGAACAGGGACTTTGCTTTTTTTATTTAAACTCGATGTTCAAGTTAGTAAATAAAAATATTATTAAGTACTAATATA
>CAYFOB010000107.1:2490-9697 GCA_964344525.1 uncultured Thiomargarita sp. | reverse complement strand
CCTGCCGTTGTCGAACAGCGCCGATACGGCTTCCTGCAACATGCGTTTTTCATTACGCACAATAATATCAGGGGCATTCAGCTCCAATAACCGCTTTAAACGATTATTACGATTAATGACTCGCCGATAGAGATCATTTAAATCAGAGGTGGCAAAACGTCCGCCTTCCAGTGGCACCAAGGGACGTAGCTCTGGCGGCAAAACAGGAAGTACTTTTAATACCATCCATTCTGGTCTATTACCTGAATGCAAAAAAGATTCTATTAATTTCAACCGTTTCGCCAATTTTTTAACTTTAGCTTCAGAGCTACTACCATTGATTTCTTCTCGAAGTCGATTAACTTCAGCCGGCAAATCCAATGTCCGCAATAATTCAAGAATAGCCTCTGCGCCCATTCGCACATCAAATTCGTCGCCATATTCTTCTACTTTTTCTAAATAAGCTTCCTCACTCAATAATTGACTACGTTCGAGAGTCGTTAAACCGGGATCAATCACCACATATGTTTCAAAATAAAGAATCCGCTCAATATCCCGCAAAGTCATATCAAGCATCAAGCCCATACGGGAGGGGAGAGATTTCAAATACCAAATATGAGCAACAGGAGTAGCGAGTTCGATGTGACCCATCCGTTCCCGGCGCACCTTTGCTTGGGTCACTTCGACGCCGCATTTTTCACAAACCACGCCTCGATGTTTCAACCGCTTATATTTACCACATAAACATTCATAATCCTTATTAGGACCAAAAATTCGGGCACAAAAAAGTCCATCGCGTTCTGGCTTAAAAGTGCGATAATTGATCGTTTCAGGCTTTTTAATTTCACCAAAGGACCACGAACGGATTTTCTCAGGAGACGCTAAGCTAATACAAATCTTATCAAAATCTCCTATTTGTCCTTGGCTATTTAAGAAATTCAGTAGATCTTTCAAGGGAGCTCTCCTTAGGGTACAAGGAATTACGGATAGTACAACGGGGATAAAATTTAATTTCCACCAAAACAGGCCTACCTCCTTTCAAGAAGAAGAGGTAGGAAATCTGTTGGTGGAATGAGTACAAGGGATTACGGATCTTGCCGAAGAGCACCGTAAAAATTACTTTTCGCAGGAATTTTTGGCAGGAACGGGTTGCACTTAGACTTGCTCTAACTCAATATCAATTCCCAACGAGCGAATTTCTTTGACCAAGACATTAAACGATTCAGGCATCCCCGCTTCTATGCGATGATCCCCTGCGACGATGTTTTTATACATTTGAGTCCGTCCAGCCACATCATCCGATTTAACAGTTAACATTTCTTGCAAAGTGTATGAAGCCCCATAAGCTTCTAAAGCCCACACTTCCATTTCTCCAAAACGCTGCCCCCCAAATTGGGCTTTACCACCTAATGGTTGCTGTGTCACCAAACTATAAGGCCCCGTAGAACGGGCATGCATCTTGTCATCAACGAGGTGATTCAATTTGAGCATATACATATAGCCAACCGTCACAGATCGTTCAAATGGGTCCCCTGTCCGCCCATCATATAACGTTGTTTGACCACTTTTGGGTAAGCCTGCGAGTTCCAGCATGGCCTTAATTTCAGCCTCACTGGCCCCATCAAACACAGGCGTTGCCATTGGCACACCTTCACGTAAATTACTCGCCATTTCTAAGATTTCTGAATCACTGAAAGCCGCTAAATCTTCCCGTTTTCCACTGGTATTATAAATCTTTTCCAAAAACGCCCGTAACTTCCCAAGATCTTCCTGCTCCTTTTTGATTTTTTCCACCTGTTGAGTGATTTTCTCCCCCAACATTTTCGCGGCCCAACCTAAATGGGTTTCTAATACCTGACCCACATTCATCCGCGATGGTACACCTAAAGGATTCAGTATAACATCTACCGGGCGTCCGTCCTGGGTATAAGGCATGTCTTCAATAGGTACAATCATAGAAACCACACCTTTATTACCATGGCGCCCTGCCATTTTATCCCCAGGTTGTATTCGCCGTTTCACCGCCAAATAAACTTTAACTATTTTTTGTACGCCTGGCACTAATTCATCGCCAGTCGTTAGTTTTTTTCGCTTTTCCTCATAAAATTCATTAAAACGCTGCTGTTGTTGTTTGATTTGTTCAGCAAAACTGTCTAGCTGCGCTCCCATTTCTGGACTTTGTAAGTGAATTTCAAACCATTCAGAGCGGGACAAACTGGAAAGATAAGTTTCGCTTATCACTACGCCCGATTCCAAGCCCTTGGGACCACTAAACGCTGTTTGACCAACTAACATTTGCTCCAAACGCGAAAAAATATCATTTTCCAAAATCCGGCGTTCGTCTTCTAAATCCTTTTGAATCTGCTTTAAGGCAGATTCTTCAATTTGTAAGGCACGTGCATCTTTCTCAATACCATCGCGAGTGAACACTTGAACATCAATAACAGTTCCCGTTGTTCCACTGGGAACCCGCAAAGAACTGTCCTTCACTTCCGACGCTTTTTCGCCAAAAATGGCGCGCAATAACTTTTCTTCCGGCGTTAATTGCGTTTCCCCTTTGGGAGTGACTTTACCCACCAAAATATCTCCTGGCGCAACGAACGCCCCAATAGAGATAATGCCAGCTTCATCTAAATTTTTTAACGCACTTTCACTAATATTCGGAATATCTGCTGTAATTTCATCTGGTCCTAATTTGGTTTCCCGTGCCTGGCAAGTGAGCTCCACAATATGAATTGAAGTAAAGCGGTCTTCTTTGACGATTCGTTCAGAAATGACTATCGAATCCTCAAAGTTATAACCATTCCAAGGCATAAAAGCAACCAGCACATTTTGCCCTAATGCCAATTCACCCAAATCAGTTGAGGGTCCATCTGCCAGCACATCTCCTTTACGGATAAGATTTCCCTGCTTGACTAAAGGCTTTTGATTAATGCAAGTATTCTGATTAGATCTCACATATTTAGTCAAATTATAAATATCGACCCCTGTCTCTGAATCCTTTTCCATATCCTCAACCCGCACCACAATACGTGCCGCATCCACAGAATCCACAAAACCGCTTCGTTTTGCGACCACTGCAACCCCTGAATCTACCGCCACAGCACGTTCCATTCCAGTACCAACAAGCGGCTTCTCAGCCAACAAAGTGGGTACTGCTTGCCGCTGCATATTGGCTCCCATCAAGGCACGGTTCGCATCATCATGCTCCAAAAAAGGAATCAAAGAAGCTCCCACCGAGACAATCTGTCTGGGTGAGACGTCCATATAATTCACCTTATCCTTGGAGGCGACGGTAAATTCATTTTCATGTCGCACCGTCACCATATCATCAAGAAAAAATCCATTCTCATCCAAATGAACATTTGCTTGGGCTATCACATAGCTACCTTCTTCAATCGCCGAAAGGTATTCCACTTGATCAGTCACTTGACCATCTTTAACTTTACGATAAGGTGTTTCCAAAAAACCATAAGAATTCATTCTTGCATAAACAGCAAGTGAATTAATCAATCCAATGTTGGGTCCTTCAGGCGTCTCAATCGGACAAACACGCCCATAATGGGTGGGATGCACATCACGCACTTCAAATCCCGCCCGCTCCCGCGTCAAACCGCCGGGACCCAGCGCAGAAATACGGCGTTTATGCGTGACCTCTGATAAGGGATTATTTTGATCCATAAATTGGGACAGTTGACTGGAACCAAAAAATTCCCGGATCACCGCAGACACTGGTTTAGCATTAATCAATTCTTGTGGCATCATGCCTTCCGATTCTGCCAAGCTCAAGCGTTCTTTTACTGCCCGCTCAACCCGCACCAAACCAATGCGAAATTGATTTTCCGTCATCTCCCCTACACTACGAATTCGACGATTTCCCAAATGATCGATATCATCAATTCCCCCTGTGCCATTGCGAATATTAATCAATGTCTGAAAAACATCCAGAATATCATTGGAAGTCAATATGCCAGGTCCGGTGGTATCGGAACGCCCCACCCGTCGATTAAATTTCATGCGTCCCACTGCTGACAAATCATAACGTTCTTCAGAGAAAAATAATTGTTGGAATAACTTTTCAGCCGCTTCTGGAGTCGGCGGTTCTCCTGGGCGCATCACCCGGTAAATTTCTATTTTTGCTTCTAAGGGTGAAGTGGTGGCATCTAGACGTAAAGTATCAGAAATATAAGGTCCTCGATCTAAATCATTGGTGTGTAAAACCTTAAACCCTTCAACCTGATGTTCTAACAATGTACTGATATTTTCTTCATTTATTTCATCGTTGGCTTTAGCCAACTTTTTACCTGTCGTGGGAGATATGACATCCTCTGCGAAGACTTTTCCCAACAAAAACGATTCCATTTCTCCTTCTTTATATTCCACAGGAATTTTAACAGAAGTGATTTTGTCCTTTTCGAGTTGTTTTTTATGTTTAGAAGTAATGCGTCGTCCCGCTTCTACGATCATTTCCCCATTAGGAGCAGTTATATCAAAACTGGCGATTTCTCCACGCAACTGCTCAAAATCCAGAAGCCAATGTAATTCTGTATCAATTTGTTTAATCTGATGGGTATCAAAAAAGTCCAATAACATCCGCTCATCATCGAACTCCAAGGCTCGTAGCAGAATGGTCGCTCGTAACTTGCGCCGCCTATCAATTCGCACAAAAATACAATCTTTATGATCAAATTCAAAGTCTAACCATGAGCCACGATAAGGAATTATGCGGGCAGCGTATAATAATTTTCCGGAAGAATGGGTTTTTCCCTTATCATGATCAAAGAAAACCCCAGGAGAGCGATGGAGTTGAGAAACGATAACGCGATCTGTACCATTAATGACAAAAGAGCCATTTTGGGTCATTAAAGGAATTTCGCCCAAATAAACTTCTTGTTCTTTAATATCCTTGACCGATTGACTTTTGGAATCATAAAGCACAAGGCGCATTTTAACTCTCAATGACGCGCAATAGGTTAAGCCACGCAATTGACATTCTTTAACATCAAACTGAGGCTTATCAAGCCGATAGCTCACATATTCAAGAGCGGCATTACCTGAATAACTTTTGATTGGAAAAACAGATTTAAAGGCCGCATGTAAACCCACATCGGCTCGTTGATCAGGCAGCGCATCGGATTGTAAAAAATCCTTATAGGAATCAAGTTGGATGGCAAGTAAATAAGGCACGTTCAGGATACTGGAACGTTTACCAAAATCTTTACGGAGACGTTTTTTTTCTGTGAAGGAATAATTCATAATCAGGCGTTGATATTTTGATAGGAAGAAGAGTTTTGGTTAGAGAATTTTGGTGAAGTTAAACCTCCTTTTTATTTTATTATATCCGATTTTTTTTTGCTGGACAGGATATTTGCCTGTTAAATTTGATGAGATTTCATGCCAAAATTTGACCTCCAAATTTCTGAATCAATGAAGCTAATTTTGAACTGTGATTTCATAAGAATCACAGTTCAAAATGATTCAGACAGAAGTCACAAATACCAGATCGATAAGAAATGGTATTTGTTGTTCGCCTAAACTTATTTCACCTCGGCACTACCACCTGCTTCTTCAAGGTCAGCCTTAATTTTATTGGCTTCATCTTTAGGAATACCTTCCTTAACAGGTGCTGGCACACCTTCCACCAATGCTTTAGCTTCTTTCAAACCAAGCCCCGTAATACTACGAATGACCTTAATCACTTGGACTTTTTTATCACCAAAATTGGTCAAGCTAACAGTAAATTCCGTTTGTTCTGCTGGGGCTTCTGTCTCTGCGCCAGTTGTAGGTGCAGCTACCTGTGCAACGGCAGCGGCTGCCGAAACACCAAATTTTTCTTCCATCGCTTTGATTAAATCCACCACTTCTAAAACGGTCATATTAGCAATGGCATCTAAAATATCTTCTTTGGCGACTGCCATGATTAACTCCTTGATTAACTGGATTGACGACTATCGCGTACCGCAGCTATTGTGCGTACTAATTTGGCATGAGGCTCAGAAAGTGTGCGAACCAACTGAGTCATAGGGGCTTGCATAACGGACATCAGCATACTGATTGCTTCAGGATAAGTTGGTAACTTAGCCACCTTACTTATTTCGGAAGCGCCCAACAGTTGTCCCCCCAAACCCACACCTTTAACGACTAATTTTTGATTAGTCTTGACAAATTCACTAATGACTCGGGCTGCTGCGCCAGACTCTGACATTGAAAAAGCCAGCACGACTTGTCCAACTAAAATATCTCGCAGGCACTCAAAATCAGTCTCTAAAATGGCACGCTGAGCCAATGTATTTCTTACGACTCGTAAGTAAACACCGCCCTCCCGTGCCTTTTGGCGTAGCAAAGTCATCTCTGCACAAGTCATGCCGCAATATTCAGCGACTATAGCAGAATGAGCGCGATTTGCGATCTCATTGACGCTGGTAACAATAGCCCGCTTATCTTCATGGTTAAGCGGCATTCTTACTCTCCTTTTTTCAGTTTTCAGCCTCGACTGAAAACAATACGTTTTTAAGTGCATAAACATTATGCACTTACCATCTGCGTAGGATTTACATTGACACCTACGGTCTTTGATAGACTGCTGGAGAGTCTCCAGTAGCTCAAAGTCAATCAAATGCACTCACTAATAATCAATGAGTTACAAAATTATCCTTTCTGAATGATTGGGATTTAAAAAAGAAAGCAAAATCAACATTGGTTGATGACACTCTTGAATTTTTTGAGCCAGCCCTTATAATATTTACTAATGAGTCATTTATAGGGGCAGGAAAATGGCGAGCGTAGGAAAATTGTGGCCTTAACCGTAATTCAAAGAGGTGGTAGTACAATAAATATTTTTGCGCCAAAAACCCATGCGCCAAAAACCCAAGCTTTTAAGAAAAACTTGGGTTAGATTACAAAGCAGCGCTTTGCACTTTTTTTCAGGGAAAAAACGAACAGATAATCATTTTACAAACTCGCCTGATCCACAGCAATACCTGGTCCCATTGTTGTAGAAACGCTCACCTTTTTCAAATAAACACCTTTTGAGGTACTCGGTTTTGCCTTTTGCAAATCGGCAATTAAGGCTTGCAAGTTTCCACGCAAAGCATCAGTAGAAAACGAAACCTTACCCAATGAACAATGAATAATCCCAGCCTTATCTGTTCGATAGCGCACCTGCCCTCCCTTGGCATTTCGAACTGCTGTTGCAACATCTGGCGTCACTGTACCCACTTTAGGATTA
>CAYFOB010000107.1:1005-2480 GCA_964344525.1 uncultured Thiomargarita sp. | reverse complement strand
GAGGACCAACAACACGCATCGCAGCAGGCGATGCAATAACCACATCAATTTCCAAATAGCCTTTTTTGATCCGGTCTGCTAAATCCGATAAGCCAACAACATCGGCCCCCGCTTCTTCAGCCGCCGCTATATTTGCGCCTTGAGTAAATACCGCTACCCGCATCTCTTTTCCTGTACCATGGGGTAAAATGGTAGCCCCACGTACCACTTGATCCGTTTTCCGCGGATCAACACCTAAATTAATGCTGACATCAACAGATTCGTTAAATTTTGCGGCAGGAACGGATTTTAATAACTCAAAAGCTTCATCAATCGGGTAATATTTTCCTGGCTGTAATTGTTCTTTAATTGCTTTCAAACGTTTGGATCGCTTTGCCATTTTAAACGCCCTCCACAGTAATTCCCATACTACGCGCACTACCCGCAATGGTACGCACTGCTGCATCCATGTCAGATGCAGATAAATCGGGCATTTTGGCAGTCGCAATTTCCTCAAGTTGTGCCCGTGTTACGGTTCCCACTTTGTGGGTATGTGGCGTTTGACTCCCTTTTTGAATGCCTGCCGCCTTTTTCAATAAAATTGAGGCGGGCGTTGTTTTAATGACAAAGGTAAAACTGCGATCAGAATAAGCGGTGATGATAACAGGTGTGGGTAAGCCTGGCTCAAGATGCTGAGTTTTGGCATTGAATCCTTTACAAAACTCCATGATATTCAGCCCATGTTGACCCAGTGCTGGGCCCACAGGAGGACTCGGGTTAGCCTGTCCGGCTTTAACTTGCAGTTTGATGTAAGCGGTTACTTTTTTGGCCATTAATATAAATCCTTTGTGGGTGCAAACGCTTTACTCAAGCTCCCCATAATTATTCTTTCTCAACTTGTCCAAATTCCAGCTCAACAGGCGTAGGACGACCTAAAATACGCACAGCAACGCTCAATAGATTTTTTTCGTAATTGATTTGTTCAACCACTCCACTAAAATCAGTAAAGGGCCCATCAATCACACGCACGACTTCACCCACTTCAAATTGCACTTTAGGACGGGGTTTTTCGGCACCTTCTTGAACACGCTGTAAAATGATATCAGCCTCTTTATCAGTAATGGGGGTTGGATGTGTCCCACCAATGAATCCCATTACTTTAGGGACATCTTTCACTAAGTGCCAAATTTCATCTTTTAAAGGTAAAGGTTGACCTTCTTGGTCGAGCTGTTCATTATCAACTTCTTCCAAATCCAATTGTACCAAGACATAGCCCGGAAAAAGTTTTCGATCACTCTTACGTTTTTGCCCAGAGCGTATTTCAACAACTTCTTCTGTTGGTACCAAAACTTGTTGAAAACATTTTTTTAATTCGCTACGTGACCTACCAATTCGTTCTTCAATAGAACGCTTGACCGTTTTTTCATATCCAGAATAGGCTTGCACGACATACCAGCGCCAGGCCATGAATTAACCTCCTTGGCCGGTGAATAGGC
>CAYFOB010000107.1:0-995 GCA_964344525.1 uncultured Thiomargarita sp. | reverse complement strand
GTACTACCCAAAGTAAAAAGCTGTCCAGCGCCCAAATAATCAAAGCAACTAACAGGACCATCAGTAAAACGACACCTGTCATTTGTACAGTTTCCTGACGTGTGGGCCAAACGACTTTACGAACTTCAAGATGTGTTTCACGCAGAAAATCTAGGGTGGAGCGACCTTTTTCAGTTGTCGTGGCAATAAAGGTTGCAATGCCTACCACCACCAATAAACTGACAACGCGCAGGAGCAGTGAATATTCGGCAAAGTAGTAGAAACCAATGATGCCCACACCGAGCAACACAATCACAAAGAACCATTTGAAGGTGTCTAGCTTGGAAGAAACGGTGGCATCTGTTTTTGTAGTCATTATTAAGTCTAGATTTTGAAGAAAAATGGCAGGGCAGGAGGGACTTGAACCCCCAACGACGGCTTTGGAGGCCGCTGTTTTACCATTGAAACTACTGCCCTATTAATTGATAGATTTTAGTTTTATTTTATCCATCCTTGATTATCGAATCAATTTTAACAGAAAGTTCTTTCCAATTCAAATAAAATTGAGAATTTTTCAATTCTCAATTCATCACTACTCAATCACTTTAGAGACAACACCAGCGCCTACGGTACGTCCCCCTTCACGAACAGCAAAGCGTAAACCTTCTTCCATTGCAATCGGCGCAATCAACTTAACGACCATTTTGACATTATCCCCTGGCATCACCATTTCCACACCTTCCGGCAGCTCACAGGCTCCTGTGACATCGGTGGTGCGAAAATAGAATTGTGGACGATAGCCATTGAAAAATGGTGTATGCCGCCCTCCTTCATCTTTCGACAAGATGTACACTTCACATTCAAAGTGTGTATGGGGAGTAATGGATCCTGGTTTAGCCAGGACTTGTCCACGTTCCACCTCGGTGCGTTTAGTTCCACGCAGCAAAACACCAATATTGTCTCCGGCGACCCCTTCATCAAGTAGCTTACGAAACATTTCAACGCCTGTGCAAATC
>CAYFOB010000106.1:0-9863 GCA_964344525.1 uncultured Thiomargarita sp. | reverse complement strand
TGTGCCAGCCATAAACTACCACGTTTGAGCTGACGTGTTTCGCCTGGTAAAGTAAATGTTCCTTGGGGAAATAGGACGACGACTTCCCCGTTTTCTAAAGCGCGTAATGCCGCTCGCAAGCCTTTTTCTGGGCGATGACTACGATCAACTGGAATGCAACCAATGCTTTTAAATAACCAAGCTAACCCAAAACGCTCATATTGCTCGCGGGCAATCATAAAACGTAATGGACGGCGGCTCGCCGCAATCAACAAAAATCCATCTAATCCAGAGAGATGATTAGCAACAACTAGCGCTGGACCTTCTGCTGGCAAATCTATAAGTGTGTACTGCAACCGATGGTAATATTTGCAAAATAGTCGGTTTAAGCCGTCTAAATAATTTAGCCAAATATTTCCCCAATCTGTTTGTTGTGCCGCTTTGAGCTGACGTGCAAGCAACCATAACAAAATAACAAATGATAATATTGCAATAGTGTGTAATTCAAACATATTATTTTTCAGATAAATTCGTTCGCAAAGCGCTGCACTCCAAATGTTAAATTTTTTTTGGAGCGCAAAGCAGCGCTTTGCATCCCTAGGGCAAATAATTATTTACTGATGTTACGCATCCTCGTTCCCAAACTCTGTTTGGGAATGCCTGTCGCTTTGCTCTGCAAAGCGGGACGCGAAGCGTCCCTGATGGTTGCTCAATGCCATCGACTAGGTTTGCTTCGCAAACCGCGATGCAGAGCATCGCAAACATGCATTCCCAAACAGAGTTTGGGAACGAGGGTGCGTAACATCAGTTATTTATGAATTGATTTCCAATGGAATATTAAACCAAAAAGTGCTACCTTTACCTAAAATACTGTTGACCCCTATTTGCCCCCCCATTTTTTCTGTAAACATTTTAGCAACTGCCAATCCCATACCCACACCATCGTAAAGCCGTGTTGATGAGCCATCAATTTGATAAAAAATACCAAACAAATCGACTTGTTTTTCTTGTGCTATACCAATGCCAGTATCACTGACTTCAAATCGTACCCACTGCTTTTTATCATCACGTTCAAGTGGTTGCACACGTATCATAATTTGACCTCGGCGAGTAAACTTAATGGCATTATCTACCAAATTGCTCAAAATTTTGTCGATTTTGTCATGGTTACCACGTAGGGGGGTACACAACTGTGGCGCAATTTCGGTGGTAATTTGTAAATCCTGCGTATTCACAAAGAATTTATTTAAAACATGATCTACAATTTCATGTATTTGAAAATCATTAAAGACTTGCTCATATTCACCTTGAAATTGATCAGCAAAATTTAATGCATTAGTGATCAGGGTATTTAATTGTTGGGTTGCTTTTATCACCGTCTTAGCACAATGATATTGTTCCTCACTCAATTCTGTATCTTCTATCAACATCTCAGTCATACCTTTGATAGCATTTAAAGGCGTGAAAAATTCGTGACTGATATTGCGTAGAAATTCGGTTTTTAAGATTGAAACTTGTTGTGTTTTTTCATAAGAAACCTGTAAGGCTTCCAGCAGTGATTGGATTTTTTTTGTTTTATTGGCAACTTCATGCTCTAAGTTTTGGCGCAAATGTGCTAGTTCAATATGAGTTTGTACCCGTGCAAGCAATTCATCTTTTTGGAAAGGTTTGCCAATAAAATCCACCGCACCAACTTGAAAACCGCGAACTTTGTTTTCAATCTCATCAAGCGCTGATAAAAACAAAACCGGAATTTTATTCAAACTGACATCAGCTTTAATGCGTTGACAAGTATTATATCCATCCCAGCCAGGCATCGCCACGTCTAATAGAATAATATCAGGCTTGGATTGTTTGGCAATTTCCAAGCCCTTTTTTCCACTTTCAGCTGACAAAACACGAAAATTTTGTTGTTCCAATAAGTTACACAACAAAGTCAAATTGATTGAACTATCATCAATTATCAGCACTAAGGGTTTCTCTTTCATAAAGTTGTCGGCTTTAAGGTTAAAAGGGATGGGCTTAGTCAATTTTTTGCAAACGATAGCGCAAGGCACCAAGACCAATGCCTAATAGCTTAGCAGCTTTTCTTTTATTACCTCTAGTTTGTTTCAAGGCATCCAAAATAGTTTCTTTTTCAACGTTGTTAAGTAGCGGATCAAGCTTTGTTTGTTTATCAAGTGTGGGCTTTTTTTCGTCTGGTAACTGTAAATTTTTAACTTCAATTGTATTGTTTTCACAGAAAACAATAGCACGTTCAAGAATATTTTCCAATTCCCGTACATTACCAGGAAAACTATACTTTTGTAAAGCTGCTATGGCGCGTTTTGAAATTTTTATTTTGTGTTCGCTTGAATTAAGATCATTCAAAATTTTATCTACTAAGCCAGGAATATCTTCAATACGCGCACGCAAGGGTGGAATATATAGTTCAATGACATTAATACGGTAGAATAAATCTTTTCTAAATTCTCCTTCTTTGACTAATTTGGCTAAATCGCGGTGCGTGGCACTCAGGATACGAACATCAGTTGGTAGTTCTTTGACAGTACCAACAGGACGCACTTGTTTTTCCTGAATCGCCCGCAGTAGTTTGACTTGCATATGCACCGGTAAGTCCGCAATTTCATCAAGAAACAAGGTGCCTCCTTGCGCAGCTTGAAAAAAACCTTGTTTATCAAAAACAGCCCCCGAAAAACTGCCTTTTTTATGTCCAAAAAACTCACTTTCCATGAGCTCTTTTGGTATAGCACCACAATTAACTGGTATAAAAGGTTTTTTAGCCCGTGCACCTAAGGCATGAATCAAACGAGCGGCAACCTCTTTGCCGGTACCCGATTCGCCTTTAATGTAAATAGGCGCTTGATTACGTGCCAATTTTTCGATGTTGGCACGGACTTTTTGCATGGTGTCAGATTGACCAATTAATTTGGAAAGTAGGTTTTCGCGCTGCTTGACGCGTTGGGCAGGCAGAATCCCATTTTTTTTGGAGGAAATGTGATAAAGTTTAGGCAATTGTAAGGCTGTTTTAACCAATTTGCGTAATTCTGTGACTTTTAACGGTTTGGCAATAAAATCAAACGCGCCTGCTTTTAAGGCTTGAACTGCGGTTTCTACATTTCCATACGCTGTAATCACAGCCACAGGCGTTTGAGGGTAATTTTGTCCAATGGTATCAACAATACTTAACCCATCACCGTCAGGTAAGTGCAAATCTGTTAAACACAAATCAAACGAATTTGATTGCAGATATTCTTGCGCTTCAGCATAGCTGTTTGCAGTATAGCAGGCAATGCCCATAGGATTTATGGTCATAACCAGCAACTCAAGTATATCAGGTTCATCATCGATAAGTAAGCAACATGATTTCACGGTGATCAGTTTCCCGTTTTAAGAATTTCTGAACTAAAATAAATACGAAAACAACAACCCACATGAGAATTGGAGCGAAGATGGAGGGAGGCTTGATTCGCTTCGCAAATTTCTCGTGTTAGGTACAAGCCCAATCCTGTTCCTGTGGATTCAGTCGTAAAAAATGGTTCAAAGACTTGTGCCGTGATTTCCTCTACCATCCCTTGACCATAATCTTGCACATCAAGATAAGGGCGATTTGATTTTTCACTCAGACCAATTGTTAACTCCAGTAAAGGAGTCCCTTGACTGTAGCGTAGCCCATTTTCGCACAAATTGCCTAGCACTTGGTACAGTTGCGCCGGATCAAAACACACCATCAAAGTGGGATAATTAGTGTGCAAAAGCACATCAGATGTCGCTAAATTCTGTTGAATTAACAGCTCATCAACATAAGAGCGCAACCAAACACATAAATCAAAGCAATCAGTATCTGCTGGCACTTGCCGACTCAATTGCAAAACATTTTCAATAATTGTATTTACACGTTGCGAATTGTCAGCAATGATTTGTGTTAAACGTTGATCTTCTGGAGAGATTTTGGGAGATTCGGCTAACAATTGTCCTGCATGACTGATAGCGCCCAACGGATTACGTATTTCATGGGCAATGCTGGCAGTTAAACGCCCTAATGAGGCTAATTTTAATTGTTGGACACGTTGGGCAGTGAGCGTGGCATCTTCTAGCACAATCAAGATACTGCTCTGCTTTAATTCCATTAAGGTTGCAATGATATCAACTTCCCCTTTTGCAGGGCGAAATAAGGGCGCGGTTATTGAAGGATTATTTTGCCAATTTTTGACTTGCTCAGCTAATTCTGGCGCAACAGAGACTAAAGTTCGCCCATTGGTTGGCTCGTTCGAGCCTAACAAACACAGCGCTGCTTCATTAAATAAACGAATTCTCCCCAAAATATCAATAACCACAATGCCTGATTGAATATTTTGCACGACTTGGGCATTGAGTTGCGCCAGATATCGTAAATGGACTCCACCGACATGGGTGTAATTGGTGTACGAAAACCAATCATAAAGATCCGCAAAAGCGACATGAATCAACACAGCTAAACTGGCAACAGCCGCAAAGAAAAAAGCCGTTCGCCCTTCTGTCAATAAACTACCACCCGCAATCGCTACGATCAACAACATGCCTAAACCACTGTAAACTCCCCCACTGGCATGCATTAATACCATGATGGCAAAAATATCCAACAAAAATTGTATTAACACTTGGAGATTAAAAGGGGGCCAATTTTGCTTTATGGTGATAATACATAATATAGCAAAACCTGCATAGAGCGAGCCTGCCACCAAAAATAGGCGCTTATCAAATTGTCCTAAAAAACTAGGGGAAAAATTAACCAGAATAGAACCAACAAAGACAGTCGGCACAATGAGGCGATATAGGTTAAATAGATAAAGCGCTTTCCAATCAGGTGTTGGTCTGCTGGAATCCAGTTGAATATCTGTGCGTTCAAGCATAATTAACTATGATTGTCGAGTGGCTTGTTCATGCGCTTCACAACAATAATGCGCATTGCCTGAATGAAGAGCCTCTTTTTCAGGCAGATAGAGACCACAATAGTCACACTGCACCATCATGCCGTGCTGTTGTATTGTAGAAGTCTTTTTCTGATTTTGCTGAAAATTTTGAAACCACCTTCGAACAAACCACCACAGTATCCAAATAAGCAAAATAAGCAGAATCAAACGAATAGCATTCATTTATTTTGACTTTCAATTAATTAAATTATTTTTTGATTGAGCGGGGCGCCAGTTTATCCAAAATACCGTTAATATATTTGTGACTTTGCTCTGCCCCATATTTCTTTGCTAATTCCACAGCCTCATTAATCACAACCCTAAAAGGAATATCTGGGCAATATTTTAACTCGTAGCAACCTATTCGCAAAATGGCGAGTTCAATAGGATCAAGTTGCTTGATGCCACGATCCAAGAACGGGGTAAACGCCATATCCAATTGATTAAGCGCAGGAGGGATGTTGTGCAACAAGCGTTTGAAATAGGAAATATCGGCTTGATGCATATCTTGCTCATCATAAGCCTCATCTAAAAACTGTGATTCAATCAGTTGGGGGTCTTGCCCTGTGAGTTGCCATTGGTACAAGGCTTGCAATATACGTTGACGTGCAGTCGAACGCGCTTTGGGAGAAAATTTGGTCATATCCGTTATTAGTTATCAATTATCAATTATCAATTATCAGCGGTTAAACTGATAACTGATAACTGTTCATTAAATTTGGTGGAACAAAGCAACCATCTCAATCGCTGACAAGGCAGCATCAGCGCCTTTATTGCCCGCTTTAGTGCCCGCTCGTTCAATGGCTTGTTCAATGCTATCAACAGTCAACACACCAAAAGTTACCGGAATATTATGTTGTAAAGACACCGTAGCCAATCCTTTGGCACATTCCCCCGCAACATATTCAAAATGGGGTGTACCGCCACGAATCACAGCGCCAATGGCAATAATCGCCGCATATTTTTTACTCGTTGCCAAACGTTGAGCAACCAGCGGCATCTCATAAGCCCCCGGCACTCGCACCACCGTGATATTGTCATCTGTCACACCATGCCGTTTTAATGTATCCAAGGCACCTGCCAACAGACTTTCTGTTATAAAACTATTAAAACGCCCTAGCACAATCGCATACGGTGCGTCACATTTGGTGAAATCCCCTTCAATGGTTGTACTCATGTGTCTTTTCTCTCGTTATTCACATAATCAATGACTTCTAGCCCAAAACCAGAAAGTGCGTGCATTTTTTTCGGGGCGCTGAGTACCCGCATTTTACGTATGCCTAAATCAGACAAAATTTGCGCGCCCAAACCGTGAGTGCGTAAATCATACATCGGCGGTTGCGCGGGTAAATCGTTATCTTCATCTTGACGACAACAATGGCGAATTCGATTAAGGAGTGTTTTCGCATCTTCAAATTGATGCAGTATGACCACAACGCCGCATTCTTCCTGTGCCACACGTTTCAGCGCATCGCGCACGGGCCAACCACATTCATCACGCACACTGGCTGTCAAATCGCACAAAGTATTATGAATATGTACCCGCACTAAAACGGGCTCATTTGATCGTATCTGACCTTTAACCAAGGCAAAATGTAAAGTATCATCAATACCGTCTTGGTACGCAATCAGTTTAAACTCACCAAATTCAGTGGGCCAATGACAGCTTGTCACGCGCTCCACCGTTTTTTCGTGTTCGACACGATAATGGATTAAATCAGCAATTGTCCCAATTTTCAAATCATGCAGCTTGGCAAACTTTTCTAAATCTGAGCGACGTGCCATCGTGCCATCCTCGTTAAGGATTTCTACAATGACTGTAGCCGCTTCTAATCCCGCCAAGCGTGCTAAATCACATCCCGCCTCAGTATGCCCAGCGCGTCTGAGCACGCCACCTGGTTGCGCCATTAATGGAAAAATATGCCCTGGTTGCACCAAGTCGGACGGTTTCGCATCGTTTGCTACGGCGGCGCGAATTGTCGTTGCTCTATCAGCTGCCGAAATGCCAGTTGTTACACCTTTAGCCGCTTCAATAGAAATTGTAAAATTAGTCGCCAGTGCGGCGCTATTTTCATTGACCATCAATGGCAATTGCAGTTGCCGACAACGTTCTTTGGTCAAGGTAAGACAAATCAAGCCGCGCCCATAACGTGCCATAAAATTAATGTCTTCGGCTCGCACTTTGGTAGCTGCCATAATTAGATCACCTTCATTTTCTCGATCTTCATCGTCCATGAGGATGACCATTTTTCCTTGCCGAATATCAGTAATAATTTCTTCTGTAGAGTTTAGGGACATGGTGTGTAGCAAAAGAGTCGGAGTATATCATATGGGGATATTTTATTGGGATGGCGTATAAGGATCGCCCCACTCAGTCGTGTATTTTATATCAAAATCAATCGAAGCCCCTGCGTTTTTTTCAGGCTGTAGATGCGTAATTTCAGCAGCAACATCCTGGATATCGTCAACCAGCTCATCCAATGTGGTATTTCCCATAATGAGTGCGGTTTCAATATCGCCCAGCAGTTCATTGCTAATCGTTGCGGGAAGTTGATCTTCATTGACTTGTACAATAGCCTCAACTTTAATAGTCAATATCCGCACCGTACCACCATAGCTATTGCGTTCACGCTTTTCTGAGAGTTCCCACACTGAGGCTGCGGGAATATCTCCGTTATCAACAACAGATTCCTGACGATAAACATGACCAGGTCCAATCTCGTGGTGATAACCATTGGCAGTGGTAATGCCTTCAAGCTGACTAATAATTCGTTCAATGATTTTTTCGCGTATTGTTTTCATCTAAAAAATCCCGTTTGATGCAAAGCGCAGCGACGCTTTGCACATATATTTTAGTGCAAATCTCCCCACAATGCTTGACACACTGCTAGGATTGTGACAGCAGCCGTCTCTGTGCGGAGTATGCGTGGTCCCAATCGGATATCAATATAACCTACTTGCATCGCTTGTTGTATTTCTGTCTCACTCAAACCGCCTTCTGCACCAATTAATATCGTTAATTTTTCCTTTGGCAAAATTGTCTCATGTAAACCATTTTTTCCTTTTGGAGACAATACCATACAAATATTTTGCGGCGCTTTAGCCAGCCAGGCATTGAGTGTTGATACATTCAATAACTGTGGCAAGCGATTTCTACCACATTGCTCGCAGGCACTGATCATAATTTTGCGCCAATGTTGCTCACGTTTGCTAATTTTGCTTTTGTCAAGCGGAGGGCTACGCTCGGTGATAACGGGCACAATGTGCTGTACGCCTAATTCCACTGCTTTTTGTATGGTGTAATCCATGTGCTCTGGGCGGGAAATGGCTTGCACTAATGTCAATTGTAGCGTCGATTCTCGTTCAATTTCTTGATAGTCAGTGATTTGTAATTGCACATTTTTTTTGGTAGCGACTATCAAACGAGCAGTATATTCGCCCCCTTCTCCATTAAATAAAGTCACCATTGTTCCAATGCGCAACCGTAGCACATTTATTAAATAATGGGCTGATTCTTTAGGCAAGACAATTTCTTGCCCAACCACTAGCTGCATGTTTACATGTAGGCGTGATAAATGCATTATTTTGTCTCAATAACTACAAGGATTACTTTTAAAAAAGGATAAGTCAAAAGCATGCGTGCTGTTTCGATTTTGTTTTACATATTGGGTGCCAATCTCTTGATTTTTGACATATAATCCCCATAATTAAAATCATTTTACGTTGAATTAGTCAAGGAGCTATAATGAAACCTGAAAAAATTGCTCTATATTTCAAACAAGGCACCAGTGATAAAGTTTACAATGTTTCTTTAGAAGAAGCGGATAGCAATCGCTTTATTGTGAACTTTGCCTATGGACGTCGGGGTGCTACGCTCACCACAGGCACCAAAACACAATCACCTGTAGATTATGCTGCTGCTAAGAAAATATACGATAAATTGGTGAAAAGTAAAACCTCGAAAGGTTATAAACCTGGCGAGGATGCGCCGCAGTATGTAGATATTGACTCAAAAGAAACGGGGGTTCAATGTCAATTATTAAACTTCGTTGAAGATGTCGCAGGGCTCATTAATGATGATAATTGGTGGGCACAGGAAAAACATGATGGGAAGAGGATGCTGATTCATAAAACAGATAGCATCACTGCGATTAACCGAAAAGGGCTTTCTGTTGGTGCGCCTGATTCTATACTCAAGAGCGCTGACGGCGTTGATCGAAGTTTTTTGATTGATGGGGAGGCAGTGGGAGAAACGCTGTTCGTTTTTGATTTGTTAGAAATTGACAACAAAGAGGTCAGAACAGCAGCTTATAGCAAAAGGCTTTCACAGCTTGAAGAATTGGCTTTTAATGATTCAATAGTTATTGTTGAAACTGCCAAAACCAGCGAAGAAAAACAACGATTATATGATCACTTAAAAGCATCAAATGCGGAAGGTGTTGTATTTAAAAAACATTCCGCACCCTATACTGCAGGTAGACCAAATAGCGGCGGAACTCAGCTCAAATTCAAATTTTATGCCACTGCAACCGTTATTGTCACAAAGAAAAATGATAAGCGTAGTGTTGCGATTGCGGTTGTCGACGGTAACAAGCAAGTGAATGTGGGAAATGTCACAATTCCACCAAATAAGGACATTCCTGCTGTAAAATCAATTGTTGAAGTTCGCTATTTGTATGCTTATAAGGGCGGAAAACTTTATCAACCGACTTATCTTGGGGTGCGAGATGATATGGATTTTGAAGATTGTCCTATTTCGCAGTTGAAATATAAATAAGTGACGTTACGCAGCCTCGTTCCTCACTGCCATTAAGTTAAGGAAAAAATGTTGCAAAGCGGGGCGAAGCACTCCAAAAAAATTTGAACTGTGATTCTTATGATTGATTTGAGGAAAAAATCCGCATTAGCCCCCTCATAATAATCAGATCAATC
>CAYFOB010000105.1:7998-9870 GCA_964344525.1 uncultured Thiomargarita sp. | reverse complement strand
GCAAAGCCACAGGCATTCCCAACCAGGAGGTTGGGAACGAGGATGCGTAACATCAGTTATTAACTGGTGTTACGCATCCTCGTTCACAAGGAGCAAAGCGTTGCTTGGAACGAAAAAAAATTCAATCGTATTTTTTCGTTCCAAGCAACGCTTTGCGACTATGGTTTGTGAACAAGAGTGCGTAACATCAGTTATTTAAATACTTGCATTTCATCGCGCAACTATGATAACTTAATCTTAAAAAAGTTTAAAAACCTTGGAAATTTTTGAAAAAAAAACAACCATTATTTAATATAACACACAAAAAAAACAAATTGCAAAACTATGAAACTGGGAATCGACAAATTGATTGAAAATAGAGCGCTTAGAATACAGCTTGAAAATCGTCGTGTTGCCTTGCTAGGGCATCCTGCCTCTGTAACAAGTCAATGTCGCCACAGTCTTGATGCCTTAAATGAATGTCCAGAAATCCAGGTCATCGCCGCTTTTGGTCCACAGCATGGCATGCGAGGAGATAAGCAAGACAATATGATCGAAACTGACGATTACACTGACCCCCAACATGGGATCCCCGTTTTCAGCTTATATGGCAAAGTCAGATACCCGACCAAAGAAATGATGGCAACTTTTGATGTGATTATTGTGGACCTACAAGACATTGGTACCAGAATATACACCTATGTAACAACGCTTATTTATATTTTGGAGGCTTGTACTGAACATACTAAAAGTGTCTGGATTCTTGATCGACCAAATCCAGTTGGACGCCCGATTGAAGGCACCTTACTTGAGGTAGGCTGGGAAAGTTTTGTTGGCGCGGCACCGCTTATCATGAGACACGGACTCACACCAGGAGAGATTGCCAAATGGTTTGTTGATGTTAAAAATCTGGACTTGGATTTGAAAATTGTGCCAATGGTAGATTATGATCCTTCAGCTTCCCCAGGATTTGGTTGGCCTATCCTTGAACTGTCTTGGATCAACCCTAGTCCAAATGCATCAAGTCTCAACATGGCTCGGTGTTTTCCTGGTACAGTTCTTTTTGAAGGAACGACACTTTCGGAAGGGCGTGGCACAACAACTTCACTCGAAGTCATTGGTGCGCCCGATATTGATTTCGATTTAGTGCTCAATCGAATGAATGCTTTACAGCTTGAATGGTTAAAAGGGGGGGTTTTGAGACGATGCTATTTTGAACCAACTTTTCACAAACACGTTGGAAAAATGTGTTCAGGCATACAAATTCACACAGACAATACTTCATATCAACACCAACAATTTAAACCCTATCGGCTCGCTGCCCTCCTGCTCAAGGCTATTCGCTTAGAATATCCCGATTATCCCATTTGGCGTCACTTTCCTTACGAATATGAAACTGACAAACTTGCGATTGATCTTTTGAGTGGCGGCACTTTCCTGCGAGAGTGGGTAGATGATAGTAATGCGGTACCAGCGGATTTTGATGAGCGCTTAATGAAGGATGAGCAAGAATGGTACCAAATTCGGGCACCGTATTTGTTGTATTAAGTACTGAATCATAAGTTTTTAGGTATTTAGGAGTCCAAAATTTATTTTGGACGAGGCCACTGCCTGACCGAAGTTTGGACTCCAAAATGTGGTAAAACTCCTCTTGCACTAGCCCCATAATCCCCGCTTTTTAGCAAGAGCGGTTTCTAATTTTGCCACACGTTCATCCAATGCGGCAACAGATGGGGCTTTTTGAGAAGCTTCTGCTAATTCTGTCACTTTTTCATTAAGTGCCGTTACTGACTCCGGTTCTTCCAGAGAGGCTTCTTCTAATTTTGTTATTCTTTCCTCAAGTGCGGCTTGTACTTCTTCTTGAGGCTGACCAAGAAATTCTTTATTATTTCG
>CAYFOB010000105.1:1794-7938 GCA_964344525.1 uncultured Thiomargarita sp. | reverse complement strand
ACAAATCACCAAGCGTATTTGGATAGTGAGTAGTTCAATGTCCACTAATTTAACCTTAATATCGCCTGCAATCACTACTCCCTTATCTAACACGCGCTCAAGCAAATCTGCTACATTTGTACTGTTAATGGATTGCTGTATCGTTTTTTGTGCCATTTTGATATTCTCCTATTCACAGTAATTTACCCAGAGGACCCAGATCAAGATTCAAGTCTTCTGGTTTTAAATTAAATTCTTGACAGAGCCTTTCTATTTCTTCCGATTGGCGCATCAGGGTTGTCCCTAGCGCTTCAATTTCAGATTCGTTGAGACTCCCGGATTCCATACGTCGAATCGCTTGGCGTTCTAAGAGTTCATGAAGTAATTTGATCAGTGTGAGAACGAGTTGTCCTAATCCGTTTTTGACATTGTCTTTATCAAGATTGATTTTGGTTGAGGGTTTTGGTTTTTCACTGATGTTTTTTGCAAAATCACTTAAACTGTTTGATTCTACTTTTGCGTCCATTATGTGCCCATGTTCATAAAAAGAATAGGTTCAGAAGTATTTTTCTCTTTGCGAATTGTGTCGACGGAAGTGACTAGCAGATTAAGTCCAAGATAAATGAGATCAATATTGGCAACTGAAATGGTGACTTCGCCTACCACAACGGCGCCTTTATTGAGAACACGATCAAGGGCTTCACAAACTGAAATATGTTCAGCGTCGAGTTCATTAGACATTGTAAAGTACCTGCCCTAATTTAATCAATTGTTCTACACCGCGTAGCTCTCCACTTTGATAAATCAAAGTCTGATGTTTATCAGGAAATTGAAGTTCAAATTTTTTTTTGATCAGCAATTCTCGTCTGTGTAAAGCAATACTCAGCTTGTCATCATTGATTGGTGTGACTAAGTTAAAAAAAAGTACTGGCACATTGATATTCATCCGTTCACAAGCCGCCACTAAGTCTTGCGTCTCACAAAATGCCATTTCTTCTAAAAGCGTGACGACATACAAAACCGATTGATTGCTATCGTGCAAAAGAGTACGTAATTGTTTGATTTGTTTTGAAATATTCACTAATTTCTGAAAAACATGGGGTAAACGAAAAATGTGCTTATATTTTAAAAAGATGCTAAATAATACTTTGAGCCATTGGTCAATCAGTGCTGGCATTTCTAAAAAACGAATAAGATGCCCCGTTGGGGCTGTATCAAGAATTAAAGTATCATATTGCCCTTGAGTGATAAATTCTATGATTTGGGATAAAGCCATGACTTCATCAAGCCCTGGAGGCGATAAATCCATCAAACGTTCCATCACTTCGCGATCAAAGGGCAAATCAAGGCGTGAGAGGGACTGAAAAAATGCTTGTACTTCTGAGGTATATTGCTGTTTGAGGGCATTAAATTCTGTTTCTGGATTCATTTCCATCGCCAACAAACCTTGACAAATGGTTGTTGGTTTTGGACTCACTTGAACACCCAAACAGTCTGATAAAGAATGAGCGGGATCTGTTGAGAATAATAACGTTTCTTTGTCAGGCTGCTCCAAAGCCAATCGTAGTGCGGTTGCACAAGCTAAGGTGGTTTTTCCAACGCCGCCTTTGCCTGCAAATAAATATAATTTTTTGGTGGCTAGCAATATGGCTGGGTTTTCAACGAGTGGTTTTCCTGATTCTTCTAAAGAGGTTGGGGTTATTTCATTGAGTCTTGTTACATTTTCCCAAAATTGTTTAAGTACATCAAGCCCACAAACTTCTGTCGGGTAAACGGGTATTTGCCACACTGTATAAGGGAGTGTCACGATCTGGGTTAACACATTTTGTTGACGCGCAGATCGACTGCTGTGATTAGCTGGAAAACGTTTGTTGACCACAAGATCGTAAACAGGGATTTTAAGACGTTGCAATTGGGCTAACAACCTTTGTGTCTCGTTAAGACTCAGGATTTCAGCAATCATTACCGGCACAAAGCGGCATTGTTCTGGATTTTGTAATAGCGTTTCCATTTGATTGATAGAAACCGCTAAATTTTCAAGAAACTGATCCAACGCATCATAATCCATTGAGCCACCCAACACCCGTTTCATATAACGATGTTTAGCCAATAGGGTATCCAGTGCTTTAAGCCATTTTCGCAGTAAAGTGGGCATATCAAGTAGTCTCAGGGTATGCCCAGTCGGTGCAGTGTCTACAATAATCGTATTATAACGCTGCTCTGTTACCCAATCGGCTATTTCAAGAAAAGCCATTAGCTCATCTAAGCCTGGCAAGGATAAGTCCATTAATTGTCTAATATCCTCATCATCCAAAAAGGTGCCACGCGACGCAATTTCTCTCAGTTTATCATTGTGTTTTTCTTTAAAAGTGGCTAAACAGGCTTGTGCATCTAATTCGAGTAATTTTAAATTGGCGGGGGTGGTTGCAAGGCTATCAGCTAGGGAATGGGCGGGATCAGTTGAAACCAGTAGAAAAGTCGCTTGTGGATGTGTTTGCGCTAGGTGCAACGCCGTTGCCGTGGCGCAAGTGGTTTTACCCACGCCACCTTTACCACCAAAGAGAAGCAACCGCATATTTTGGTTTGTTAAAAAGGAGGGTTTCATTTATACCTCTTCATCTTCTTCTTCATCATCCAATAGATCAAGCAATTTTTCTTCCTGCGCCTCAAATTCTTCTTCAGTGATTTGCCCAGTTTCTAACATCATGTATAATTCACTCAATTGGGCAGTAATATTTTCTTTTTTATTACCCACTTCTTGATAAGCCGCATTATGTATCTCACGAAAAATCCAAAAGAGGCTACGGACTGGAGACGTTAAAAGGTCATCAACAAGTAACATAGCAATGACCTCCTTTTGTCTGAACCTCAAGGTTCAGACAATAAAATTTATCATAATTCAATATTTAACTCCACAAAATTATGTGGTGCCCAAGGACCATTATAGTCAAACAAAAAATCGTCATTAAAAAGTTTGGCGGCTTGATGGATACCTTTTTCAAAATCAGCCTGTGAATCGCGCCCAACTAAACAAACAACGTTCATGACTTCGCGCTCTTCACGACATTTATTCTTTTTAAATTCAAAACAGTGGGAAGACAACACGTCCTCCACCGTATTGCTATGTGTCTCACGCTCTTCATCAAGTAAGCGATTAAACGAACGCCCTATTTCGATCATTTCTTCCTGGGAGAGTTGTCCCCCTCTACCAAAAGAGCGATCACGAATTTCTCTTAATTCATCGTGAGTATTGATGAAATATTCAAAAATATTTGGGACATCCCAAGTCACCCGCAACCCCATTTCCACTTTGTCAGAAACACGCTCTAACTGTTCAAGAAATAGGGTTTGATGACGCGATAACAGTTCTTTAATCGCTTGAGAATCGTCTGCAATGACTCCAAAACTCACCGGTAGTGGTGTGGTGTTATCTGCCATGAGCTGTTTAAGCACCTGCTGGTGAGCGGCGAGATTGCGACGTTGTGGTCGAATTTTACCCTTAGGAATTTTACTGACCACTGCCGCGATTTGACCATTGCCTATTGTGTAAACGTCTTTTTCATCAAGGCCAATAGCCCCATACTGACGTTCACCCCGATCCGTTATGATGGCGTAAAGATATCTTTTGTTTTGATTTGCGGTTTGTTTATTCATTCACCATTTTACTTATCGTGTTGGGCCAACCATTGTCGGCGTTCTTCTCTATCCGCACGTTTGGTCTCTTCAAGGTGTACTCTCGCTAGATCAGCACGCTGTCTCACTATCCATGACGTTGCATGGCTTAGTGAGCGAAAACTTTTGAGGCACCTTGATGTTCGAATATGTTCAGAAGTCCTCAATGTTAACATCTTTTTTTGCTCCTAACAAGTTCATAACTACAAGGATTACTTTTAAAAAAGGATAAACCTAATGCTAAAAGGTTTTGACTTATCCTTTTTTAAAAGTAATCCTTGTAGTTATTCGCAATTAATACTGAATCCTAAATCGGTTTGTGGCAGCAGGTGGTGGCGCAACTGAGATTTTTTGAGGGGGAGGTTGTTCTGAGGTTTTTTTAGGTGCAGCCCCATCGTTTACACCAATATGTTGCAACAGCTCGGCCACCTCGGCATCAATTTCTTCAAAACGCTCATCAATCTCTCGTATCCGTTGCATTGCTTTTTCTCTTTCTTGCCCCCGACGGAATTTTTCCATTTCAAGGGCAGAAATTTTCATATAAGCCTTATGAGGCACATTTCTGACATCAGCCAAGCTAGAAATGGTGCGAATTTCTCGCATTCCCCGTTTTTTTTCTCTCCTTTTTCTAAGCATGATGTTTAGCCTCCAATGGATGTACTTTTTTTGGAACGCCCACACACCTTATGTATAACCTCATTGATAACATCTTCTTCCTCTAATCTTTGAGATTTGCCCCCACTGCGACGTATCTTGGCTATATCAACACTCAGAATATCATGGCAAATCCGTAGAAAAAAGGAATCTGTTAAGCTAACATGATGCTCTGTATGGGCAAGCACACGGGCCATTGCAATGCCCGATCTAATCGTGGGTCTGTGTTTACTCTGACTCAGCGCTCGCAGCTCGTTTAAAATGTTAACAATTTTCTCTGCATTTTGTCGTGAAAGACCTGATTTGGCAACAATAATTTGAGTTTCTGTCTCACGATCATAATGTCCAACTTGGATGGTAATCAAACGATCAATGAGCGCATCTTGGGTTTTGTGTGTACCAGCATATTCTTCAGGATTTGAGGTAAAAATAGCCCGAAAATCAGGATGAACTTCAATATATCCACCATCGCCAGCCAAATGTCGTTGGGGCAAATTGAGAATCCTCTCCCCCAAAACACTGAGAAATAAATTGTTGGTTTCAGGACGAGAACGGTTAAATTCGTCATAAATCAGGATTTCGCCCCTCATACACGCGGTGGTTAGACGATTATCTACCCAAACATTTTTCATTTCCTCCTCAGAGCGCATCACGGAGTGTATAAAATTATCAACAACCTTACGCTTGCGATATCCACTACTTTTGCCCACCCAATCGGCGCTTGAGGCCTCCTCATTGCCATGGATGAGTGTGACGGGTCGCTCTAATTGGGCCGCGATGTGGAAAGCCAGTGTTGTTTTCCCCGTTCCGGCGGGTCCTGCTAAATGGATAGGATAACCAACGGTTAGATAAGCGAGGGCACGTTCGGTTAATTCTTGTACCTGTGCGGTGTAAACAAAAGAATCACTGGCTTCTGGTGAGACATTGGAAGAATTTGCTGAAGACTCGTTCCTCGCTTCTTGGGGCAAGGTCTCAATTGGGTCATCCTCAACAATGGATTCGGGGTCATTTAATACAACTTGGGCCGCCATCAATTTGTCCTCCACAAAAAATGTACACTTTCACAAGGAAAGTGTACGATAATGTTATTGCGGGATCCAACCATGCCCCTCACATGTCAAACACGCCATTGCAGGCACGGAAGTATCATCACCGGTGCCATAACAGGTTGGGCAAACTCTCGTTTGGTTAACGGGCTTATGGACAAAGCCTTTCCCATCACAAACTGTGCAGGTGAATCTCTTAATAGCCCCGCTGCCATCACAATGGGCACATTTTACGTAGGGTGCAATGATTTGTACAAGACCTTTTCCTCCGCAAACAACGCATAAAGAGCACCATGACAAAATCCCAAAGGGATCGGTACCTTGACCTTTGCAAAAAGAACAACGCACTTCAATTTTTTCCATTTTTGATCCCCTTGAAGCCATGCCATATAGATTACATTACTTTTGATGTCCCCGTCTCATCTGCTTTTTTGGGTTGAGCAGGTGACTCAGCTTTCGCAGGTTGGGGCTTAGCTTGAGCTTGAGGCTTAGCTTGAGGTTTTGGTGGTGGTGATGATTTCTGTGGAGGGGGGGTGCTACTGGCCCCTGCCACCCCTAACCAAACACGACGCGCTTCCTGCCGGTCAGTCGTGAGATCATTGGTCATGTTGGAAACGGTTTGTCTTAATCCAGAGACAAAAGCACCCAAGGTAGCCTTACTTTCCTTCGCAGCTGCTTGGGTTTCTTCTACCATCGCCTTGCGGGCACTTTCAAAACCAGAGCGCATGGTAGCCACACCACCCGTTAGATCTTTAATAAAGGCATTATGATTCGCTTTGAGCTCATTGGCCAT
>CAYFOB010000105.1:0-1784 GCA_964344525.1 uncultured Thiomargarita sp. | reverse complement strand
AGTCAATTCCTTTTTAAAGGTGGAGCGCATTGTTCCCACTTGATTGGCCAAGTCCTTAATAAAGGTTTGCCGCTCATTTTTGAGCTGATTCCCCGTCGCAGCGCGAGTTTCTCGTAACTCTTTTTGCATCGAAGCCACGCCACTGGCCAAGTTATTTTTAAAATGGCCTAATTCCTTAATCAAGGCATCTCGCATTTGGTAGCCAGCCTCAACCTCACCACGGAGTTGCTTCATCTCCTCGCTTAAACGAGCCATTTGATTTTCTCCTTTTTTTTGAAGTCAATTCAACTGACTTTGATTGGAACAACCAAAGCCAGTCGTGTTTAGAGAAAATCCCTCACGAGGAAGGCTTGTGAGGAATGTTCAACCTATTTAGGCAGGTGCCGCAGCGGTTGCTGTCAAGCCTATAGCCTCTGCATACTTCAAGTAGGTATCAACAGAGGCAACGACCACACGGGCTTCAACGGAAAGCCGCTCAATACCAACTAATGAGAGCTTTACCCACGCATCGACTACAATACCTTTATCCAAGATGCGATCAACAACTTCAGCCAAACTTGAAGAATCAGTAGATTTTGCTACGTTTGCCATGATTGTTCTCCTTTATAAAGTGAGTCGCTAGGCAGGGGCAGCCGCTGTTGCGGTTAAGCCGATGGCCTCAGCATATTTCAAATAAGTATCAACAGAAGCCACGACCACACGGGCTTCAACAGAAAGCAGCTCAATACCAACTAATGAGAGCTTTACCCACGCATCGACTACAATACCTTTATCCAAGATACGATCGACCACTTCAGCCAAACTCGAAGAATCAGTAGATTTTGCTACGTTTGCCATGATCATTCTCCTTTATATAGGTGTTTTGAGACAGAAATAATCTGTCGAACAATAAATGAGCAATGATTATGCCAATCTTAAAAAAAATTAATAAGAGTTTGAAATATCAGAGGAAATGTTTAAATGGTGTTTGTGAGTGTGGCAATGGAGGGTATTTGAAACTATGGAATTGAATCTATAATTATGGAACGAATTCCATAGTTTGGCATAATAAACGCCCAAAGCGCTGCTTTGGACTCCAAAATGTGGTAAAACTTCTGAATGGGTACTTACTATGTTTTTCCGGTCTGCACAAAAATGGGATGCACAGTGACACCTTTTTTAGTATCCATGTAGTCTTTTTCAAACTTTTGGCGATTGGTTTCGTCTACCGTTTCAATAAATAAAACCAACCATATTTCGTCCACTGCTAATTGTTGCCCATATTTAGCAGCTTGGTTTAGGGCTTGATGATATTCTCGTTGATTAGCAAAACTCTTGATTTCTAATCCAAACAACTGTCCCGCATAACGTATCAATAAATCAATTGAGCCATTACCTGTCGGAAATTCTGGCTGAACTTGTCCCTCATAACTATTCAAAAAACTCGTCAAATAAAGATAGAGATGAAATTGAAAAACAGCTTCATACACACGCAAATCTTTTTGGCGACGAGGCGCGTTTTTCAGCACTTGCTGTTGATTGGCTTGCAAATATTGCTCATATCTTAACAATAGCCGTTGAATATTAAGCGTGTTGTCAGTAATCGTATCCGATATATCTTCAAATGGATCATAGAGATCATCAAGGCTTTGAAACAGTTCTCTGGCAAAATGGTTGAACAATCGTTTTTGTACGTAGGGACAAGGAAACTTTAGATAGTTTTCTCTCAAACTGACTTGTTCAACAGCAACAACCCCATTCATATATAAAAAATTGATAGGGGGATCATCATAAGTGAATTTGAG
>CAYFOB010000104.1:0-9903 GCA_964344525.1 uncultured Thiomargarita sp. | reverse complement strand
AAAAATTCTAGGTGATCGTTATCTGGTGTGATTTCGTGAGACATTTATGCTCCTTGTTTTTTTTCGGAGTGAAGGGAAAGGAGCGAAGCTCCATTCCCTTCACCTCTGCAATTTTTTAAAACGGGAAATTATTTTGTGTCCATTCCTAAGTATGTTTCTTAGTTGAAGGCCATACTTCATGATTAGGATCCCACCACAAGATTTTGAAAATGTGAGTTTCTAGGATTCCCCAAACACGCTCTTTACCTGAAAGCCGTAGAGAAAACAGTTCATCAATATCATCCAAATGAATTTCAGCAAGACGCTTTGGCACTTCTGAGTTAGGGCAGCTTTGAATCTCAACAGCGTGATTGTTTCCATCAGTTTTAATATCAGCCCATGTTCTCGTCTCAAAATAGCCCAATTTAAAAAATATCTCCTGCCATTTTTCGACATCAATATCGCGCCATCCCCAAGGGCCATCCCAATCTAATTGGTAAAATTGCCATGCTGGTTTGTCTTGTTCACTGCTAGGCAGTTTGCCATAACGTGTTTTCCAGTGCAGAGAAGGATTTTTTCCATAAGCGGTTTTTATAGGCGATTTTCGCTTTCCTTTTTTAGCCATGACTATTCCTCTTCAGGCAACAGGCTTTCATAATATTCTGCCATAGCTGCCCAAGTAATTTCTCTATCTCCACGTTTGGCATTATTTAAACCTTTTCGCGCTTCACGCCACGGGGCTTCCATGTGGGTAAGATCACTTAACCATTGAGAGGGTTTTGAGCCATAGTCCTTTACAACAATTGAAACAATCTCTTTTTGCGTTTCGTTTAACGCATCGGGATTGCCAGGAAAATCTGCAGCTTCGATTTTAAACTTGCCTTTGTGAATCTCATAAAGTTCAGGAACAACTGGACCATTAGCCCATGCTTTAATAGGTTCATTAAACAAGGGTTCTTCGTTCCAAACCAGTGACCACGCTTGACAATAATACACCAGTTTGTGTAATTTCATTGCTGGCATTGGCCCCAATTTGGACAGGAGTAATGCTGCAATATCAAAAACGTTTGTCATTGTATTTGTTCTCCTTCTATAGATTTTCAGAAAGCTTGAGATAAGTACCCAGTCACAAATTTTGCGGTTAGAATCCGTCCAAAATTTATGAAAGGGCTTTGATCCTTCCAAAATAAATTTTGGACTCTGTGCATACCTGAAACTTTAATCCGAAATTTATGCCCTCAAAAGCATCCAACAAGTCTTCAGGGAGTTCTTCAAAAAAACGAGGTGATAGCTGAAAATTTTCTCTAGCTAAACCTATTGGGCGAGGGGACGCTTGAAGTAGGTTCTTGTTGCAGTAAAATGACGGTGATTGGCTTATCATACCAATCTTGGTAATTTTCCGGAATTTTAATAATTCCTTTACTAGTACTCTGTCAAGTTTGTTTTGACGGGTAATGTAGGGTGCGTCCTACGCACCATTACGCTCAAAAGGTGCGTAGGACGCACCCTACAATCACCCGTCATTTTAAACTTGACAATGTACTAGCATAACAATTAAAGTCAATGGCTGGCATATTATTCTCCTGCTTGGGACAATACCAAATTAATCAAATTAAAAGCAGTAGATGAAAATAAATAGCGCCTATCAAAGTGTTGTTGTCTGGTGGCAATAAAATTGTCACAGCGAAATAGCAAAAAGGGGAACGTTTCATAACCACCATCTAATGGCAGTTTATCGTTAAGTTGGTACAATAAATACATATAATTGCCCAGTATATCACGAAAACTATCCCGTTCTGTTGTCTCTTCTTCATAACGCCTGGTTTCTGAGCCAGGACTAAAATACTGTTCAAATATTTGAGGCTTAAAAAACACGGGTAGTGGTATGGAAAGATATTGATTGCCGCTAGAATTTTGACTATACACATCTTGACTATTGCTGGTTTCTTCACCAGCTTGTTGCATCTTTTCAATTTCTTTGGCGACGTTGCTCAGCTCTTTTTTCAAGCTATCTGCATATTGCGATTTTTTCGCAAAAATAGCCATTTTTTCAACAATCTTTTTGTTTTGAGTTGCGCTGAGTAAATCTCTTGCAATATCAATTCGCTCTTCGCTGGCGTTTATTGGAACCGTGAAAATGTCACCGTCTATGTAATATTCCGGCTCAAATTCATGATTGAGCACATCATAAAAGCTTGTTCTTGCACGTTGTGCAAATTGTTCATGGTAGCTATTAAGTTTGCTAAGTGTTTTATTAACGACTTTCGTTTGGGTGTGTTTAAAAAATTTTTTTATATCCCCCTCCAATTGCGCTAATGAGTAGTCATAGTCACCAGCTTTATCAATGCTCCTGTTGACTTCTCGCCTAATTTGAGTCAGCAATCGCGCTACCATAGTCAACAATGAATCACCAACAGAATCCAAATGTTTATCACCCACAGGAATAATGCGAAGTTCATGTTTTCGTCCAATTTCACCATAACCAGCAATCCGAGTTTTCAAAGCGGCTCGCAACAATAAAATGATATTCATCACGCTGGTAATGCCCCGCTGATAACGTTCGTTTTGTTGCGATAAATCAGTGTAGTGAATCACTTCATTGATATAAAAAGTGAGCCAGCGCGGTTTAGTTTCTAACTTTCTTTCTTCATCCGTTTCACCACCACGCCCACGATACACCGTTTGTACAATTTCCATTAAATTGTTTTCAATTTGAAATTGAGGCACTTCAATGAAAATATGTCGCACACGCGCAAAAGTAATCCCGCGACTGGCAGAGGATGTCATAAAAATCACTTTGACTGTATTTTTATGTTGGTGGATTTTTTGGCGCGTTTCATTAGGAACATATGAATGGATTTGGAGATAATCTTTGAATTCTTTAAAATCGCCCAAAGCCAATTTAAGGGCATTGATTAATTGCTCTAGTCGCCGAATATGTTGGATGTAAACGATAATTTGCCCATCTTTAGATTTATCGCGCAACAGCTTAAGGATATCTTGTTGCATCCAAAGGAGTACTTTATCCTCTTTTCGCTGTTCATCAAGGCACACTTTATAAGTCAAAACCAGTTCACTGGCAGGAAAACTATTTGCATTGATGATAGTCGCAGTTTCCTGTCTAAAACGCTGTACTTTGAATTTATCTTGTTGAACAGATAATGATTTTGTATCGACGTGTTTATCTACATGTCGATACAAAATTTTAGCAGGGCTCGGTTCCTGTTTGTAAAAATATTGCTTAATCACATCGATACCTGCGATAGAGGCATCCGATGCAATGATTTTCACTTTGAAATGTTGGTTTAATTGGAGTGGTTTTGTTGTCGCCATTTTCACTAATTCATGAAATAACGCTGTGCCACCGCTATCCCCAATCACTTCATCCACCATAAAAATCAGATGTCGGCTCGTTTTAGCCATCTGCGCTAATTTTGTCTCATCAAATTTTTCCAAAGCTTTATCTTGTGCCGCCTCAGCAAAAATGCGTTTTAAATGTTTGGCGGTGGTTGCCGTTTGCATCTTTTTTAGTGACTGTACTGTTGCTGTGGCAATCAGATTTTTTGGGAGAGATTGATTGTTGCGTAAGGTACAAATGGCGGAACACAGCGTTTTTAAAACGCCAGGCGGAATACGACGGCTATATTCGATTTTATTATCACTGGTTGATTTGGCATGACTGTTGCATGATTGATGATGCGGCATTTCTTCATCATCAGCAACCAGTGTTAAAATGTTCCCTCCAACAAACGACGGCATTTTCAATTGTTCAGGTAGGGGGCTATTAGACACATATTTAATAACAGGCTTTCCCCCATAATGGCTAATCAAGGCATTGTTTGAATAAATACAAACTAAACTATCATCCTTAATGACACGTTTATCATTGCGACTAAATTTTTCAATAATATCGTTGTTGACTTGAATGCGGGGACTAAAATAGAAAAAGAGTACACCTTCAGACAAAATTTGTGGCGTCAAAATATACTCAACAATCGCTGTTGTTTTGCCAATACCAGGATGCCCGGTGAGAAATAGTAGCAAATCATCGTTACGCATTGCCTGACTAATAAGCTGGGCATGAGCATCACGAAATGTTAAAGGCTGGTTCAATCCAACTTCTGCCAAAATGTCTGTTGGTACATTGTCAGCCGTACTCTGAAAATTTTTGAGTGTTTCAGTATAAGCGATTTGATTAACACTGTAAGGCGTTTTTAATTTTTCCATGAATGCGGCTAAATTGTCAGACTGACGAAATTTGCCCTGTTTTAAAGTTTGATTGAAATTTTTATAAATCTCATCAAAAACGGATTGTATTGCAATAGGACGTTTTTCTGAATAAGGCAATCCCTTATTCTGCGCTTTGCTTTCTCGATAAATATGTCGCAAAATGGGGCTATCCGTTTTATCAGTGATAAACATGGCATTGTAAGCACGATCCGTTAAAGCAATGGCATTGACTTCTAAGTTATCATCATTAAAGCGCTCTAACATTGTGATGCATTGCACAAAACTATGAGTATAGCCACCTGCCTGAATCATTTTATAACTGTCTTTGTCATCTCTGGCAAAGGCTTCAAAATAATCGGCTAGTTTAGGTGAAAAGTGAATACCCGCTTTATCAGAATCAATATTGAGATGTTCAAAAGCGGTTTTTTGGCGCATATAGCGATAAGTCGAAACCAAACGTTGCTTGATACTGGAGACATCATCCAAATCTGGTACATAAACGATATCTGCCACCGAATAAAGCCCAACATCAATGACTACCACGCGGTATTTATCATGCAATTGAAATAGCATAATAATATCTGCTTTTAAAAATTGTCCGCCTTGTTTATATTTCTGATAATCCAGTGGAAATCGGCTACCTAATTGCTGGAACATTTTCTCAAGCTTAGGGATTAACAAATCATACCGCTTATCCTCATTGGCAATAAACAACTGCTGTAAATCGCATTGATAATATAATAAAATTGGATTATATGCTTTTTTGATAGCATCTTGCATCCCTTGACAATATTCGACAATAAAATTAAAGCCTTTATGAACACCCAAAAAAATGAGATATTCGATAAAAGTAGCCGTTTTCTTCAATAAAGTGGGATCAACTACTCCTTTTTTGATTGCCTTATCTTGCAAACGAGAGACGATATGACTCAGTTTCATCTTTTTCAGTTCATCGTTATAAAGCGAATGAACTTTTGATAACATTTTCTTTTTGCTGGCTAAATGCTGAATACCAGCGAGAATGCCAACATTCACGCCAAATTCAAACACAAAACCGAAATCATCACTGAGAAGGTTAGATTTTTTATTTTGCATATTTTGCTGGAATAGGTTTGAGTGGTGTTAAAAAAAAATGGCTCATCAAGAATCAATGAGCCATCATATACTTCAAACTTCTGCGTTTTCGGATTTGTCTTTCCGGAGTCCAAACTTTAGTATTTGCTAATCACCATCAACAGCCAGCCAACAACCGCTTTTTGCAATAATGGTTTCATGGATGGTATAGATTTGGACAACCACATTGATTTTGACTTATCCAGAAAGTCTTTAAAAAAAGGGTTGATAAAATATTGGCGGGTTTGAGCTTCGTTGTAGCTGTCTGGTTGGGTTTCAAAAGGTAATTTTTTGAGTATGATAACGAATTCTTTGATCAATTTTTTCAGGCGCTTCACCGCTAATGACTTCACCACTGCCTTGTGTAAAATTTAAAAAAGCGAAGGGTTGACCACGTTTACTTCTTCTCCATTTTAGGCTTTCCCTAGACACAATGGGTGTATTACCTTGTTGAATAATCGCTAAGGTATAAGTGATAATTGGCGTGTTGGTTTTTTCTCGATATTTTAATTTTTTATGGAAATTTCTTCTATGGTTGTCATAAGATCAGAATAATGCTATTAACGGAGACTTTGTTAAAAGCCTTGCCAAACGGCTTCATAAGAAAATAGGTTGACAAGTATTTTCAGGTATTTTGGAGTCGCCCAGCTTAGCGAAGGACATAAGTTTCCTTCGCTAAGTAAAATTCATGAACAAGTACTTACTAAACGATCCTTAATAAATTCAATCACACGATCCATTGGCACATATTGCGCTTTTTTATCGCACCGTCCTTTGTACTCTATTTCGCCCTTATCCAATCCACGCTCTCCAATTACTAAACGATGAGGAATCCCTATCAGCTCCGCGTTGGCAAACATCACCCCTGGGCGTTCTTTGCGATCATCAAATAATACTTCTATGCCCGCTGCTTGTAATTTGCTGTACACCTCCTCAGCCGCATCGCGTAGTCGTTGCGATTTGTGCATACTCATAGGTAGCAGGGCAACGGAAAATGGCGCGATACTTTGTGGCCAAATGATACCCTGTTCATCATGGTTTTGCTCAATCGCTGCAGCCACAAGACGAGAAACGCCTATACCATAACAACCCATTGTTGAGACAATAGAATGACCTTGCTCATCTAGCACCAAGGCTTGCATGGCTTCACTGTATTTTTTGCCTAATTGAAAAATATGCCCCACTTCAATGCCACGCGCTATCGCCAAAATACCTTGACCATCAGGGCTAGGATCACCGGCTTCAACGTTGCGTAAATCAACGACTTGGGGTTCTGGTAAATCGCGTCCCCAATTAACACCGATCAAATGTTGCCCATCTTTATTGGCACCGCAAACAAAGTCCGCTAAATGGGCAGCGCCACGATCTACCAAAATGGGCACATTCAAATCCACTGGACCAATTGACCCAATATCGCAGCCAATGGTGTCACGGATTTCTGTTGAATCGGCAAAAGTCAATGGACTGACAATTTCGGGATATTTAGCAGCTTTGATCGCATTCAGTGTGTGATCACCCCGTAGCACCAACGCCACCAGCCCCTTTTCACCTTTGACCAATAGCGTTTTCACACATTGTGAAGGTTTCACCTTTAAAAATTGGCTCACTTCTTCTATCGTGTGTTGATCAGGCGTATCTACTACAGTCATGGTTGCAGTTGGTTGGGGACGTTCACTGCTGGGTGGCAAAGCTTCAGCCATTTCCACGTTAGCGGCATAATCACCCGTCGTACTATAAGCAATCGCATCTTCTCCAGAGTCTGCTAATACATGAAATTCATGTGAGGCATTGCCCCCAATATTACCCGTATCAGCCAACACTGCACGAAATTTCAGCCCTAAGCGTTTGAAAATATTTGAATAAGTTTCAAACATCAAATCGTAAGTTTCTTGTAACGATGCTTGATCCAAATGAAATGAATAAGCATCTTTCATCAAAAACTCACGCGCTCGCATGATGCCAAAGCGGGGGCGAATTTCATCACGAAATTTGGTTTGAATTTGGTAAAAATTAGCCGGTAATTGCCTATAACTGCGAATTTCATGGCGGATTAAATGCGTAATAATTTCCTCATGAGTTGGACCAAAACAAAATTCACGTTGATGGCGATCCTTAAAACGCAATAGCTCTGGTCCATATTGATCCCAACGTTCAGATTCTTGCCACAACTCTGCAGGTTGCACCGCTGGCATTAGTACTTCTTGTGCGCCAGATTTATCCATTTCTTCACGAACAATATTTTCGATTTTGTGCAAAACGCGCAACCCTAAGGGCAACCAAGTGTACAACCCGGCTGCAAGTTTTCGTATCATGCCCGCCCGTAGCATAAGTTGATGACTAATAACCTCAGCTTCAGTCGGTTTTTCTTTGAGAGTGGCGAGTAAAAATCGGCTAACACGCATGTTAATTCTCTTTTGGTAAGTTTATATAACTGATGTTACGCATTTGTACATTTTTGCCCTATAGTTGTTCTTCAATAGCAGTCAGCAATTGCCCTGCAATATCTAGCCCATACAAATTATCTAATTCCCGGATACAAGTTGGACTGGTGACATTGATTTCAGTTAAATAGTCACCTATTATATCCAATCCAACAAATAAGAGCCCTTTTTCCCGTAATTTGGGTCCCACTTGTTCACAAATCCATTTGTCTCGCGCAGTTAGGGGAACGCCTTCACCGTGTCCACCCGCTGCTAAATTGCCACGAGTTTCTCCTGTCGCTGGAATTCGCGCTAAAGCATACGGCATGGGTTCACCATTAACCATTAAAATGCGCTTATCTCCTTGTGTAATTTCGGGAATAAAGCGTTGCGCCATTACAAAGCGTTGTTCTTGTTGTGTGATGGTTTCAAGAATCACCGAGGTATTCATATCTCCCTTTTTGATCCTAAAAATTGATTGCCCTCCCATACCATCTAAGGGTTTGACAATGATTTCGTGGTGTTCCTCCAAAAAATTTCGCAAACGTGAAATATTGCGCGTGACTTGGGTGGGGGCACAACATTCTGGGAACCAAGCTGTGAACAATTTTTCATTCGCATCACGGAGACTTTGGGGTTTGTTAATCACTAAAACCCCCGCCTTTTCTGCCTGTTCTAGTAGGTATGTGGCAATAATGTATTCGAGATCAAATGGTGGATCTTTGCGCATTAAGATAATATGGCAATTGTCTAATGCAGTATCTTGTGCTGAGGCTTTAGGCACTCCATTATAGAGATATAGGTCGTTTAGTTCCATGTACCATAACGCCCAGCCCCGTGCTTGTGCGGCAAGTAGTATAGCAAAAGTGCTGTCTTTAGAGACCTTTATTTGGTCAATGGGATCCATTACAACGCCAAGATGTTTGAACATAATATTGTTTGTCTGTTTGGTTTGATGTTACACATCCTTAAGCCAAAGCCGTCGCGCACTCTTTGAGGCACGATTATGCCCTGCCAAAATATTTTACATTTTATCAAGCATGCACGCAATTTAGAGTCGATTTTGACCTATCCTTTATTAAAAGTAATCCTTGTAGTTAGTGCCCCACCGGGCGAAAAAGTGTTATTGTGTTATTGTTTAATCTCCTTAACTATTCCCCAAGCTTAGCGAAGCTTGGGAGTAACATGAGCTCCTTAAAATTATGAAGTTTCGCCTACCACTCAAAGGCTTCACGTTGATAGAAATCATGGTTGTTATTGTCATCATTGGCGTCATTTTAAGCTTTGCGACATTGTCTATTGGTGACGGTGGATTGGCACAAAAATTAGAGCAAGAAACACAGCGCCTCGCTTCATTGCTCAAATTAGCAAACCAAGAAGCCATTATGCAAGCCAAAGAAATGGGAGTTTCTTTTGATACAGACGGTTATCATTTTTATGTGTTGCAAGAGCAACAATGGCAACTGGTGCAGGATGATATTTTCCGCCCCCGTATTTTGCCACCAGGCATGCAAACAGAAATTCATATAGAAGGCGTACCAATTGTTCTTTCTAAGGACAAAAAGACTCCACAATTATTGTTACTTTCCAGCGGCGAATTAACACCATTTGAAGTGATATTCACGGTTGAATCTGATAAAACATTGCGTTATCGCTTAACCAGCACAACAATTGGAGAAATCAATGTACAAAAAGAGGAATCCTCATAAAAAACAAGGATTTACTTTGTTAGAGGTGCTAGTCGCCTTGGCTGTTCTTGCTGTCGCGCTGGCTGCACTCATTAAAACCAGTACAATCAATGCTGAAAACGCCGCTTATTTGCGTAACAAAACGCTGGGACATTGGGTGGCAATGAATGTCTTGACAGAAATTCAATTGCAAGAAAAATCGCCCACTTTGGGTGAAAAAAAAGGCAAAACAATGATGGCAGAACATGAGTGGTTTTGGACAATGAAAGTTTCAAAAACGATGGACAAAGAATTGCGACGTTTGGATGTGCAAGTGCGCCTTCGTGAAGATGAAGAGCCTGTGGCAGTATTGGCAGGATTTGTTGGCGCGTTGTAAATTTTCAGAATTTTGAACTGTGATTTTTATGTGATTGATTTGAGGAAAAAATCCGCATTAACCCCCTCATAATAATCAGATCAATCACATAAATCAC
>CAYFOB010000103.1:7576-9921 GCA_964344525.1 uncultured Thiomargarita sp. | reverse complement strand
GAGTCATCAACTCGTTTTTTGAGATCACCGCAAAGACGCGTTTTGCAACACTTCTAAGGGGGCGCAATCAATTTATTGAAGTGGGAACAATAAACAATATGGTTTTATTCTGTCAATTAAACAACAAAAGGTGTGAAAAGGTGTGAAAAAGTAATGGAAAATATACAATCCCTACTCCGCAACATTTTTATTTTTAAATCCTTGAGCGAAACGGGATTACAAGAAGTTATAGCCCATGCAAAAATTGTTGAAGTCAAGCAGGATGAAGTTATTTTTAATAAAGGGGAAGACGCCGATTCCATGTACGTCATTCTCGAAGGTAGCGTGCGGATTTCAACAACTGCAGAGGATGGGTATGAAATTTTATTAGCGACATTAAAAGTTGGGGGTTCTTTTGGTGAACAAGCCATATTGCCCGGTTTGTTGAAGCATAAGCGGGGCGCTACCGTTATTGCCACTGAAACCAGCCAATTATTAAAAATTTCGTCAACTGATTATCAATCGACTGCGCAGCATGAAACTAATTTGCTTGATGGACTCCGTGAAATGGGTGAGGAGCAAGTTTACCAAAAAGTGGTCAAACAATCTGCCCTGTTCAGATCGCTACCCATTGGCGAAGGAACTCTTGAATGGTTAGAAAAAAAACAGTTCAACGATGGGGAAGTGGTATTCCATGAGGGAGAAGTTGCTGACCAATTTTATTTTATACTCTCAGGCAAGGCGCGGGTGACAAAAAAGGAAGGCGATGAGGAAAAACTATTAGCCCGTTTAAATCGTGGGCATTATTTTGGCGTATTAGCACTGTTTCGCAATCAGCCACGCATTGCTACTGTCCGCGCAGAAGGCACATTGCGCGTTGCCAGTTTAAGCAGTGAAAAATTTTTATCGCTTTATGACAAATCGCCCGAATTGCGCGAACAAATGGCCCATCTGAATGGGGTTTATCAACTCCCCTGTAAGGGGGGCATTCTCACCCTCCATGCGGGTAAGTTTATGGACATGGACAGTTTGACGGCAATGTGTCATTTTTCCAAGGGCGTCAAAATTGCATCAACGAAAGTTGTGGGGCAACCCATTTTTAGCATGAGTCGGTTGAGCGATGCACAAGTGACACCTATTGTTTATAAACACAATGGTATACACCGCGAATTGTTTTTTCATAAAGGTAGAGCTGTGGGGGTAACAGCTATTGGTGAATGGCCCGATTTGGGGCGAGTCCATGAATTAATTAGCCAAAATAAGCGAATTTGGCCTTGGCAATTGACTTTGTTTCGTCAAAAAGGTGAGCTTTGGCTAGAACGAGAACGCGAAAATTTCAAAAAAAGCGCTATTATCTGTCAATGTACTCATGTAACACGCGGTGAATTGAATGAGGCGATTGTGGATGGTTACGATACTGTTGAAAAATTAGCAAAACGAACCAGTGCCTCACAAATTTGTGGTTCTTGTACTCCCAAGTTAGCCGAAATTGTGGGACATTCCGATTTGGAACCTGTTGAGCTGATAGAAATATTACCTGTGACTTCTGATATTAAGTCATTTCGCTTTCGTCCCAAAAATGTGCCCGTTTCCTCTTATTTTCCTGGACAACACATCCGTATTGAAGCCCAAGTTGATGGGCATTGGGTTCAACGGTTTTATACCCTCACGTCGCCAGCCAATCAACAAGATTACTATGAAATTACTGTCAAACTAGAAAAAAATGGCTTATTTTCTTGCTGGCTCCACAATCAAATAAATACCAATTCACTGATTCGGATTTCTGAGCCACAAGGCACATATTATCTGCCTTTAGATAGCCAAACCCCCGTTGTGTGCTTTGCAGCAGGCATTGGCATAACGCCGGCACTGTGCATGTTACGCACGTTACATCAAACAAACAGTCAGCGTGTGCTACATATTGACTACACAGCCCGAACCCACGACCAATTTCTCTATCTGTCTGAATTAACAGAAATATCAGAACAACATGAAAACATCCAAATCAATTTACGGGCAAGCCGCGAACAAGGCTATATTCAACCCAAAGAAGTCAAACAAATAGCGCAAAAGTATCCTGGTGCCACCTACTATATTTGTGGACCAACAAATTTTGAAGAAACAGTCCTCCTCTATTTGAAGGCTGATGTACCAACAGAACAAGTCAAAATTGAAGACTTTTTCCCCATTGGAGACAGTACAACGGCAGAAATCAAGGGCGCATCGACACTACTACTGGGTTCATTGTTTACCTTTTGTTTAGCCATTTTATTTATTCTATTAGGCTATTTGTTCAACACAGAAATCTACTGGCAATTGGAAAAGCTATGGATTGATAATATTTGGAAACAAGTAACAGGCTTCAC
>CAYFOB010000103.1:0-7566 GCA_964344525.1 uncultured Thiomargarita sp. | reverse complement strand
TGAGCATATCCCTTCGTAAACGTTGGCGACATGTGATTCGCTTTGGGCATTTTGCCTGGTGGCAGCTTATGCATATCATGGTAGGTGGCTTATTAAGCTTGGTCGTTTTGTTTGTTCATACAGGGTTTAATTGGGGCACCCATTTTCACTTTTTATTAATGTTGAGTTTTTTAGGGGCATTATTCACCGGCGCATGGCTCGGCATTGTCACCTTTCTTGGAAACCCCAGCCGTTTAAAAAAATGGCTAACAATCACACATCTCACCCTTTTTTGGCCTTTACCGGTTTTGCTAGGCATTCATATTTTTTTGGGTTACTACTTTTAATATGTACACAGAAAAACTGCTACTTTGGGTTTGGATGAATAGTAAAAAACTCATCCTGTGGTCAAGTTGGATACTGACTAGTTTGGTTTTAATCGTTGCGTTTGCGGCTTATTTTCTGGGGAAAGACCAAACGCGCCTGCTACCAGGAAAAACAACAGAGGGTCACTATCAAATTGAACAAAATTGTGCGCTTTGCCATACCCCCTTTGATAGGATCAAACAGGAAGCTTGTTTAGACTGTCATGAGCTAGAAGATTCCCACTCCAAACAAAAAATGCTTGAAGCGGAAGCCGAACTGCCAACTTGGATAGACAGCTGCACCCACTGCCATCAAGAACACCGACAAACCATAGCGCGTGTCATGGGCGTCACCATAGCGCCTTATTTTTGCAAATCTTGCCATCAAGACATTGCCCAAAAGCGGACAAGTCATGAAGGCATGGCATTTGATACTTGTCGCACTTGTCACAATTACCATGATAATACCGCCCTCAATGAAGATTTTTTGCTCAAAAATTTGCACCAACCTGACACATTTGACAACCCCAAGGTCCCCCAACGTAACTTTCTCGACATTTATCGCACCAAACATCCAATTAAGCGCCTCACCATGAAAGAACATGATGCCCCTGAAGGAGGATATGGGCTTCGTGGACGAGATTGGGAAGGGACTAGTCATGCCAATGCTGGTGTCAATTGTATGCCTTGTCACAGCCTAGACCAAACAATACCAAAAGAGGAGGCTTGGGTAGAAAATGCTGATCACCGTTTTTGCGAAGATTGTCACCCACACGAAGTTTCAGGCTTTTTAGCAGGTAAACATGGCATACGCATCGCAAAAGGACTCTCACCAATGACAACAGACATGGCGAGACAAACAATGAAATCCATCCATAAAGCCCTCAATTGCATGTCTTGCCACGAAGCGCATGAATTCAGTACGGAACCCCAAAAAGTCGGCGTAGATTCCTGTCTCAGCTGTCATGATGATGAACATAGTCGAGCCTATAAAAGCTCTCCACATTATAGTTCATGGGATGAAAAAACAACCGAACCCGTTACTTGCGCCACTTGCCATTTACCCAGAATAGTCAAAGAAAACCAAACGGTGGTAGAACATAACCCAAGCTTCAATTTACATCCACGTCAAAAAATGCTTAAAACGGTTTGTTTGCACTGTCATGGATTAGGCTATAGCCTTGATGCGTTAGCAGATAATGAATTGGTACGAAACAATTTTCCAGAAGCGCCGAGTAAGCATATTGAAAGTTTAGAAATGGTTGAAGAAAAGCAACGAAAGAACTGATGTTACGCACTCAGCTTCGTTGAGTACAACGGATTTTTCAAAATTTTCCATCACTTTATTTTATATTGGCCTATAATATAGAATATGTGAGAGCAAAATGGTAACCAATTGGGCCTAAATAAGGAGACTGCCAATGAAAAAAAATCATCACACCGGCTTTGGAATAAGGAGTTCCCCAAAAAGGATTAGGTATGGATATACTGTAACTTTACTAAAATACTTTGTCAATGCGTAAGTCCTAGCAATTTTTTATTGACCAAAAAAAGCATAAAGCTGTGATTGCCCTGTTACCAAATTAAGGAGACAATATGGCACTTCTTGCAAAAAGCATTGAAACAACTGGTTTTGTGAATGCTCAACATCAATTGTTGCTCAATGAGCCACTTCCAATTGCATCAACTCATGTGCGTGTGATTTTAATGATTAGAGATGATGCTGACATAACAGAACAAGAATGGGTTAAGGCTGCTGCCTCAAATCCGGCTTTTGATTTTCTAAAAGATGCTGAGGAAGATATTTACACATTAGCCGATGGAAAACCCTATGAATAAAGGAAAAGTCGTTTTAGTACCCTTTCCATTTGATGATTTGTCATCTACAAAAGTTCGTCCTGCAGTGTGTTTAACAGAACCGACAAAGAATTTGTAGCCCCTCTTTTTTTTAATTGTACCATGACGTTCACCGTCACCGCACCTACCAATCCACCGACGAAAGCCTCGCTTGTCGCACAGGATTAACTGATGGCTTGTATTTCAAAAACTGGTATCGAGCTAGTAAAGTATATGAAAACAATCACATTATTTTTGGCAACCAACATTGCTGTTTTAATAGTGCTCAGTATAACTTTGCCATTATTGGGAATCACTAATACGGGTGGTTTGCTCATTATGGCAATCATCATTGGAATGGGAGGCTCATTAATTTCATTAGCCATGTCCAAGTGGATGGCGAAAATGGCTACCGGGGCGCAAATCATAGAACAACCCAGCAATCGTGCAGAACAATGGCTATTAGACACGGTGCGGCATCAAGCCGCTTCCGCCGGAATTGGAATGCCTGAAGTGGCTATTTATGATTCTCCTGATCTAAATGCATTTGCAACAGGAATGAACCGTAACAATGCGCTAGTTGCAGTGAGTATAGGATTGCTCCAGGCGATGGATCAAGATGAAGTAGAAGCTGTGTTAGCGCATGAAGTGAGCCATGTTGCCAATGGTGATATGGTCACTTTGGCTTTAATTCAGGGAGTTGTGAATACTTTTGTGCTTGTTATTGCGCGAGTGATTGGTCAAATTGTTGATCGTGCCGTATTTAAAAATCAGCAAGGACATGGAATCGGTTATTTTATCACTACCATTGTTGCAGAATTAGTATTAGCGATTCTTGCGAGTATTATTGTCATGTGGTTTTCGCGGCAACGAGAATTTCGCGCTGATGCAGGTTCCGCCCAATTAGTCGGTGCAAATAAAATGATTGCTGCTTTGCAACGACTTCAAACAGCACACACAGGCGCTTTGCCAGAACAATTAGCTGCTTTTGGTATTCATGGTAGTAAAGGGACAAATTTAATTCAGTCCTTATTTATGAGCCATCCACCAATTGATGAACGGATTGAGGCTTTACGTCAGCTTTGCACAAAGTTACAAATAGAAAAAACTTGACATGTCTATATAATATGTCTATTATGCAAAATGCTTTTAGAATTTCACGGCGGCAGTTAACACGATTGGTTAAAAACGGCACCGTCAAAACCGTTTTAGAGCCATGGTTTGTCCCTTCTTAATTAAATATAAAATTACCATGAAAACAACAAGCACAATTCTCATTGTTGATGATCAAGCCTCAATGCGTGACGTTCTGGAAGGCTTGTTAGAAAAGCAAGGGTACAATTTAGCTTTTGCTGCAAGTGGTGCTGAAGCTTTAAATAAAGCAGCACAAATCATTCCAGATGTGATCCTTTTAGATGTTATGATGCCAGATATGGACGGTTTTGAAGTTTGCAAACATTTTCGGGCGGATCCAACTTTAGGTGAAGTGCCTATTCTTATGCTGACTGCCTTAACTGATCGTGATTCGCGTCTACAGGGCATCAAGGTGGGTGCTGATGACTTTATTTCTAAGCCTTTTGATGGGCTTGAGTTGCGACTACGACTAAAAACGATTACCAGTCTTAACCGTTATCGCCGTTTAATGACGGAACATGCGAAGTTTGAGTGGATTGTTGAAAAGATTAAAGAAGCTTTTCTGATACTCAATCAGGATGGTGAGATAATTTATGCAAATCCACAAGCCTGTTTTTTTCTTAATTTGCCTGTCTATATGGATACGCCCATTAAGAAAAATTTTTTAGAAATTGCTAAAAGACGCTTTAAGTGTGAGCCAACAGATGCTTGGACGGTTTGGTTGAAACCGGGGGGGAGTACCATGTCCCGTTTTCTTTTGCGCCCAGAAACTCCAAGTGCTCCTGCACTTTGGTTACGAGTTGACATGATGGAAATGGAAACTGAAAAAGAGGAACAATATTTAATCCATTTACGTGATGTCACAGAAAATATGATTTTGAGAAAGTCGAAAACATCATCACCCAAAGCTTTTTTTAAAAAACTGGCTTCAAAGCTGATTGGAAAAAGCAACGAAGAAATGTAGCCCCATTTTGCAAAGCGCTGCTTGGAACGAAAATAAACGGTAGCATGGAGTGCAAAGCAGCGCTTTGCGGCATCAGGCTTTTTTGACGCTTTCATTTAAAAAATTTTTAAGTTGGTTGATTTTAAAACTTTTGGCTAATTGACAAACTTCTTGGACAAAAGCTTGTAAATGCGGTTCCGTTTCTAAAAGGGTTTCTGCTTCTTTGATGACAGCTTGCACATCGCCATATTTGGCTAATTTAAACAATGCTTTGGTTTGTTCATCAGTGGGGGCTACAATTTTTTGTGGTTGGGCAACTGTTTTTTCATAAATCCATTCGATTGGACAATGTTTGGAGAAGAGTTGTAATAGTTTCTCAGTATTTATGGGTTTTCCCAAAAAGGCATTGCAACCGACTTCTAAACATTTTTTTTGTTCAATTTCAAACACCGTCGCTGACAGCGCGATGATGATGGTTTTTTCAAATTGCGCATTTTGGCGTAAGCGCCTGGTACATTCCAAGCCATTCATCACAGGCATTTTGATGTCCATTAGAATAATTTCGGGGTGAAATTGATTCGCCTTTGTTAATACCTCCTTTCCATCTTTGGCTTCTAATAGTTCAAAACCGAGTGGAATCAGTAAATTGGTTAAAACAACGCGGTTTTCCTTTATGTCATCAGCCACTAAAATTTTGAACGCTTGGTTTGCTGTGGTTTTAAAACCAATGATTGGTAATTGTTTTGAGGGAGTGGGTGGTAACTCAATCTTGCTCCTTGGCAAGTGTATTTTAAACCAAAAACGACTGCCACTACACAGCACACTTTCCACCTGCAATTCTCCCCCCATCAAATTGACGAGTTTTTTGCTAATAGGCAAACCTAAGCCAGTGCCTTCTTGGTAACTTTGATCACCGACTTGTTGAAAGGGTAAAAAAATCGTTTCCAAATTTTCTGCTGCTATACCATTGCCAGAATCTTGCACCTCAAAGCAAATTATCGAGGGGGTCAATTGGTAATCAATTTTAAAAGTTACTCGCCCATGAGTGGTAAACTTTACCGCATTACTCAACAAATTCAGCAAAATTTGCCGCAATCTTTTTTCATCAGCATGGACAGCCGCAGGTAGTTGAGACACTGGCTCATAAACAAACTCAATTCCTTTTTGTTTGGCTCGCATTGTGAATAAATCCACAATATCTTTTAAGAATTGTGGCAACCGAAAATCGGTTGGTATCAATTCTAATTTATCTGCTTCGATTTTGGATAAATCTAAAATATCGTTAATTAATACCAACAAGTGTTCACCGCAGCGTTGAATAATTTGCAGCCCTTCTTTTTGTTTCTCGTTGATATTGTGATCACGATTTAAGATTTGTGTGTAACCCAAAATACCATTGAGTGGGGTACGTAATTCGTGACTCATGTTTGCCAGAAAGGCACTTTTCGCGTGGTTGGCGGCTTCCGCTTCAAGTTTAGCTTGTTCAGCCGATTTGATGGCTTGTTGCAATTTTTTTTCAGCTTGTTTACGCTGAGTGATATCTTCTTTAATGGCGACATAATGGGTGGTTTCTCCTCTGGTATTTTTGATGGGAGAAATGGTGACAAATTCCCAGTACAAATCGCCATCTTTGCATTTGTTCTGTATTTCACCTTGCCAAACGTTGCCACTGGAAATGGTAGACCATAATGTTTTATAAAATTCGGGGGTGTGTTTTTCCGATTTTAATATGCGAGGATTTTGCCCAATCGCTTCAGTAAACGAATAACCCGTTTTAAGGGTAAAAGCGGGATTAACAAATTCAATTTTACCATCAATATCAGTAATCACCATCGCATTAGCACTTTGTTCAACAGCCCGATAAAATTTACGAAGTTCATCTTCTACATGTTGACGCTTAATAATTTCTTGTTTTAATTGCTCATTTTGCGGTGAAATGTGATTTTTAAAATGACTCAGAGCCAAATGCGTTTTAATTCGTGCCAAGAGTTCTTCCACTGGCACGGGTTTAGTAATGTAATCAACAGCCCCTAACTCAAACCCCCTGACTTTGTCGATTACATCGTGCAAGGCTGTCATAAAAATCACGGGAATTTTTTTTGTTGTGTCATTTGCTTTTAAACGACGACAAATTTCAAACCCCCCCATATCGGGCATTTTCACATCTAAAAGAATGAGGTCTGGTTTTATAGATTTGAGACAGTTGAGCGCACTTTTCCCACTTGTGACAGTCAATACTTGGAAATTGTCTACTTCCAAAGCGCTTAATACAACTTCCAAATTGTCAATATTGTCATCTACGACTAAAATACATTTTTTGGGTTCAGGGTTCATGTTTTATGACTCCAGTTAAAGAAATCCAATTTTTCCAAAAAATCGGATTTCTCATGTTGTTAGCAAGCCGTCACCGGAAATTCCACAAAAAAGGTAGTCCCTTTACCAAGCGTGCTTTCGCACCACACCTTACCATTCATGGCTTCAACAAATTTTTTGACAATAAATAATCCTAAACCGGTTGAATGTTCCCCCCCTGTGGGACGAGTGCTTAACTTGCAAAATTTCTGGAATAATTTTTGTTGATCAGAATCGCTAAGCCCTGCCCCTTCATCTTGTATTTCACAACGTATAAAGTTGTCATTATTGATGAGTCGGATGTTTACTTCTTTGCCCAGTGGCGAGTATTTAATGGCATTGGAAATCAGATTATCTAACACTTCTTTGAGGATGTGCTCATCAACAAAAGCATCATATTTTTTGTCAATACATTGACATTGCACAGTAATATTCTTGGTTTTCGCCCTGTGATTGTATATCATCATCAACGAATGTAGTGTTGGAAAAATATTAATCGTGGACGGCTTGATCTTCAATTCACCAGATTCAATAACATTGATATTGAGAAGATTATCAATCAAAGTAAAGAGTTGTCTTGTCGTTACTGAAATAGTCTTCGTTAAATTAATCACCTCATTTTGGGGCATGGTATCATAATCAGATTCAATGGTTTCTGCTATAAACTGAATCCCTGCTAAGGGATTTTTAATGTCATGAGCAGCAATGCCTAAAAACTCATTTTTTTCTTGATTGAGTTTAATCAGTTGCTCATTTTGAGCTTGCAGTTGGTTTTGCAACTTGCGAATGGTGAGGTGCGTGTTGATGCGGGCTAACACTTCTTCTTGTTGAAAAGGTTTAGTGATGTAATCCACAGCCCCAAGTTGAAATCCTTTGAGTTTGTCTGAAGTTTCTGACAAAGCGGTCCTCGATGTTCAAGTTAGTAAATAAAAATATTATTAAGTACTAATATAGGAA
>CAYFOB010000102.1:0-10040 GCA_964344525.1 uncultured Thiomargarita sp. | reverse complement strand
GCATTGGGATACGATGTTTTCAATCCCATGGAAGTGATGCCAGAATTTACAACGGGTACTTAAATACCAACCCTACAGGCGAGAAATAATATGGAATTAACATTTGACCAAATAGTTATAAAGCCTGGGCAAAATTTATTGTTGAAAAACATCAATTGGCAAATGTTTGAAACACTCTTAGATGAGCTAGGAGAAACACGCGCTGCCCGGCTTTCATATAGCAAGGGGATGTTAGAAATTATGGCACCACTCGCGGTACATGAAAGTGGAAAAGAAATCATTGGTAACTTGGTGGAAATTATCCTTGAAGAACTTGATATTGAATTTTGGGCGCTGGGTTCTACCACCTTTAAAAACGAAAAAATGGATCAGGGGGTAGAACCTGATAAATGCCTCTATATCCAAAACGAGACTTTCGTTAGAGGCAAGGATAGAATTAATTTAATAGTTGATCCCCCTCCCGATTTGGCGATTGAAATTGATATCACGTCTCGTACTCACTTTGATAATTATGAAAAGTTGGGTGTTCCTGAACTGTGGCGCTACTATGGCTCTACTTTGGAAATTAACGTGCTAAAGGAGGATCATTACGAGCTTTCAGAGAAAAGTGCTCATTTTCCTAATATTCCTGTGCTTGAGGCTATTCCACACTATGTTAAAATGAGCAAAAAAATAGGTAGAAATAGCACAATGAAGAAATTTAGAGCGTGGGTGAGGGAAATGATTGAAAACGGCTAATTCAACTACCATAAACTTTAACTAATGTTACGCATTCTCTAAACTACAGGGATGAGTTATAAAAGGGATGAAAACCGTTTTGTAAACGAATATGATAAACAAGGAAACGCAATGACTATCCCAATTAAATCTGATCCAAATACTGATATCGCTTGTCGCACAATTGATCCAAATGAGCGCTCATTGTTGCGCAAGGTGATAGATCGTATTGCTGATCGTTGCCGTTCGCGTTCTTTATTTATTTTGCACTATTGCACCGGTTGCGGCGCAATTGAGTTGCCACCTACCATCACTTCTCGTTTTGATTCAGAACGTTTGGGTATTCAACCCATGGTGACGCCGCGTCAGGCGGATATTTTGCTGATTACTGGTTATTTGTCTGTTAAAACCTTAAAGCGGGTTATTTTGAGCTATGAACAAATGCCGGCTCCTAAGTATGTTATTGGCATGGGTTCTTGTACAATTAATGGTGGTATGTATTGGCATAGCTACGCCACGATTAAGCGATTGCAAGAATATTTGCCTGTCGATATGTACATGGCAGGGTGTATGCCCCGTCCAGAGGCTATTCAGCAAGGTTTTTTGCAATTAATTGATAATATTGATAAAGGGCGTGCCAATGCTTGGCAAGATTATTATCGCCGCTATGATAACTATTTGGGCAATCAACAAGCGTTATTTGGTCCTGATTGGCATACACCAACCGATGTGATTGCTGAAGCGCGGCATTATCAGCTGTTCAGCGAAAATACTATTGGCGAGCATACCGCTTTATTGGCGAAATTTGCCTCAAAATATGTTACACAAGCCATTCCTAGTCAATTATTGCAGCGCGAGGAAGTCGTTCAATGAGCGAACAATTACCAGAAATCTTGGAATCCGCCTTTCGGGAGATTCCTAATCTTGTCTTTGAGCAACAAAGTCCCCGTCGTTTAGAAGTTAAACCACGGGCAGAAGTGCTCCCCGCTTTGTTGGAATTGCTCAAAGGGAGAGCGGGATATTTACATTTGTCTGCTATTTCTTGCGTAGATTGGCCAGCTACTGAGGAATTTGAGCTGGTTTATCATATTTGGTCTTATGAAGTTAAAACGCTGGTGTCGGCACATATTTATATCCCTAAAAAACCGGGGCGCTATTTATCTGTTTATGATATTTATACCCCTGCCGCTTTTTTTGAGCGGGATATTCATGAAATGTTTGGGGTATACTTTGAAGGTTCGCCTAATATGGAGCCCTTTATTCTCACCGAGTGGTATGGTCCTCCGCCCATGCTGAAGTCATTTTCGACGCTTGGCTATGTGGAAGAGACTTTTGGTTGGCAAGAATATTCGCCAGAGTGGTTAAAAGAAATTGAGGCGAAAGGGGGCGGAATTGTTGAATGAAAATTTTTTAACTGATCACTAAAAAAATGCGTCCAGAAAATTATCATCCTGTAGAACACCCTGCCAGCCATGAGTATGAGCTCTATTTTGGTCCCAATCATCCTGGTATCGAAGGTAATTATGCCCTCAAAGTGCGACTCAGTGGCGATGAGATCGTGGGTATAAGTGCCGATGGTGGTTATTTACACCGTGGCTTTGAAAAAATCATGGAAGACCGTTTATGGATTCAAAACGTTGCCTTGGTGCCTCGTATTTGTGTACCAGATCCACCGCCAATGGAACAAACTTATGCACAAGCGGTGGAAATGCTTGGCGGTTTGGAAGTCCCTGAGCGTGCCCAATGGATACGTGCCATGATCTTAGAAATGTCACGTATCGCTGCACATCTGTTTATCGTCGGTGGTTCTGCTGCCACGATTGGTCAATACAGTAATATGTTTTGGGGAATTCCAGATCGTGATCGCATCCTTGATTTGTTTGAAGAACTCACAGGTGCGCGTATTTACCACATGTTTATTACCCCGGGTGGGGTGCGCCGTGACATACCAGAGGGCTTTTTAGACAGGCTCAGCCATGTTTTGGATTATTTAGAAGCACGTTTGCCAGAATATGATGATTTATTTTTTGATAATCCTGTATTTCATAAGCGTGCTGAAGGCATAGGAACGATGACGCAGGAGCAGGCATTAGCTTGGGGTGTCACCGGACCCAATTTACGCGCTTGTGGCTTGCCTTTTGATGTGCGCCGTGATGATCCTTATTTAATTTATGATCAATTGGAATTTAATATCCCCACCGAAATCGGTGGAGATGTTTTGGCACGAACGATAGTTAGGCGTTCAGAAATGATTGAATCTACCAAGATTTTACGTCAAATCATTCAGCGTTTGCCCCATATCAAAGGACCTATTCGTTGTCCGTTGCCCAACCCGCTGGCATGGAATATACCAGAAGGCAATGCTTATGCTCGGGTAGAAGCGCAAAAGGGCGAGCTGGCATTTTATGTTGTGTCCAGTGGCGGCGTAAAACCTTGGCGAGTACACGTGCGTGGTCCATCAAGCATGCACGCTGTACAAGTCTTAGAAAAACTGTGCCTTGGTGGTCGAGTTGAGGACATTGCGATGATTATGTTCTCTTTGGATGCGTGTCCGCCTGAGGTAGATAGATAGGTAGATAACTACACGGATTACTTCATAACTCAAAGGTCGGCGCAAGACTTATCCTTTTTTAAAAGTAATCCTTGTAGTTATTCATGGGTTTGATTAATCAATTGCCAAAAAATCATTTGGATTAATTTTTTCTTGCAGCCTTTTATGCGCGAAATGGCTGGCAGATAATTCGTTCAAAGCTAAGTTATCACACCAGCTCTGATTGGTTGCCATTTGTTTCTCGCTTTCCATGTTTTCAAAAAAACTAGACCAATCGTAGTCAGGCAAGATATTTTCCACAACAAATTGACTTCGATTTTTAACAAGAACATGACCAATTCTATTACGTTCTCCCCAAGCGACCAAATATTTATCACATGGTGCCTCCTCTGAATCTGGTTTGTTGGTAAATGCGATGTCTATATCAATATCAAAATGTTTTTTCATCAGTGCCGCTTGAAAAAGCAAAGCGAAATCTTCGCGTCGCGTGTAATAGCTGTATAAATGATTGGCACTGTCGTTGTTAAACAATGCGCCAACATAATCTGCCGCATAATTTTTTTCTTCTTCTGTCGCCTCTTCGCCTCCATAAAGTACCTGAGCAATAGATTCAAGTTGCTTTGAGCTCAGTGGATGATCCAAATACAATCGATTCGATAACCAATCATTTTTAAGAATCGCCTCAAAAACGCTTTGTTCTCTGCTGAGAGAAGGTAATTGATCAGGTGGCACAAAATCATTGGCATGTGTTAATTCATGGTAAAGAAGATTTGCAAGGGTATATAAAATCTCTTTTAGCTCTCTTTCCTCATTGCCAGTCAAGCTATAATAACGCCAAGCATAATCATTATCTTTGACAGAGCGCCAAAGGAAAACGAAAGAAAGGTTCTTTCCGTAGTTTGCTCTAGAATCCTGCTGTTGAGAAATAGTCGCCTTTTCATCATTTTTTAACCAAAGATCATCAGGATCAAGATAAATCGCAGCTGTGCCTGTCCAATAGTATGAGGGGCGAATTTCAGAACCAATCACAATCATGGTGACAGGTTTGAATAGCGTTTTTATATCATCAGGGAGCACTTTCAATACCTCCTGAAATCGCAGCCCCATCCATTGATGAGAAACAAGCACACGATCCATAATATTGTCTTCCGTTGGATTTTTGTGTATTTGACCAATTAATGGTAGCTTATCCAATCCACAGGAAAAATTGACATCATCAACATTCACACATTCTGTCAGCGCCTGCTTGTATGGACTATCAGGGTTGTAAGGGAAGAAGTTGTTCTCAATTGTAGGAGATGTGGGACTTTCACCAGCGACTTCTCCTTTATTATTACAACTCATAAGCATCAGATTGAAAATTATGAAAATGGTTGTTGTAATTGATGTTTTCATGATTCTCCTTTTACACTGGAAATTCAATCCTAAATAAAACACCTTCACCAAGCGTGCTTTTACAACTCATTGTACCATTTAATTGGCTCTTCACAAGGTTATAACAAATATACATGCCTAATCCACTCCCCCCCTTCGCGCGGCGGGTGGTAAAAAATGGCTCAAAAATTTTTTCTAAAGCTTCTGGTGTTATACCTTTACCCGTGTCCGAATAGTCTATGTGTAAACGTTTGTTTTTCAAACGAACTATAATTTTTATAACCCCCCCTTTTTTTCCCTCTTCAAAACCATGTATTAGGCTATTCATCATCAAATTGGTGATCAATTGTCCTATTGTGCCTGGTATACTATAGATAATCAAAGCATTGGGGCAGTCTAATTGAATCTCAATAGCAGTCGATTTGAATTTATTGTGCAATGTGCGAACGATGTCTTCAATCGTGGTTTTGATTTCAAATTTCATCCGTTCTTCAGAAGTTTGGTCAACCGCAGTGCGTTTAAAACTTTTGACCAATTCAGCAGCCCGTTTTAAATTTGAGAGGGTCAGTGTCGCAGCTTCATCGACAGTATCCAATGCTGAAACCAATTCTTCTTCATCGACTTCCTCTTGTTCTAACAATCGGTTAAGAAAATAGGATCTCTCTTGTAGGTGTGAAGCGGCGCCCACTGCAACACCAATCGGTGTGTTAAGCTCATGGGCAAAGCCCGCGACTAAGCGACCAAGTGACGCCATTTTTTCACTTTGCACCAGCTCATTGCGAGTTTGTAGTAATTCTTCTATCTTGGCATTTAACTGGGCTGTGCGTTCCTCCACTTTTTGTTCAAGTGTCTGATATAAGCGCGCATTTTGAAGAGAAATCGCCGCTTGAGAAGAAAGCATATCAAGTACTTTGAGTCGTGCTGGCGTAAATGCGCCTTCAGTCACATTATTTTCCAAATAAAGCAGGCCCACCAATTGCGTTTGATGAATGATAGGACTACAAAGCACAGATTTAGTGTGATGTTCGCGGATATAGTGATCCTTGCTATAAACCCCTTCAGACATCGCATTACTTAATACCACCGGCTCACGCGCTCTCAAGACATAATTCACAAGCGCAGTGGGTAGATGCCCTTCAAGAGGAAGTGATTGTAACACACTAATTTCATCAACATTAAAAGCGCCTTCTGCTTCAATTACCCAGTCTGCCTTTCCCTTTTCAAGAATCAGCAATCCACGCTCTGCCCCAGCATTTTCTATAACGGCGTGCATCAGCTTTTCTAACAACCTATTCAACACAATTTCCCCAGACAACGTTTGCGCAGCATTCATCACACTGTCTAAATCTAACAAGGTTGATGTTGTTTGAGAAGCCATCATCGTTGTTGTCACCGAACTGGCTTCAGAGTCTTTTAACCATTGGGCGTATTTTTCTTCCAATGCCTTCGTTTTAGCAAGGGTGCCCCTTTGGCGATAGGCAGTATAAGCTTTACGCAAATAATTTTGAGCCAATTTTTCCATACCACAGGCAATAAAAAACTTTGCGCCGAGTTCATAAGCCAAAGCTTCTTCATGAAGGTAACCATTTTCTATCGCGCCTTGAACTGCTTGTTCATAGAGCCCCTTTGCTTTTTGAGTCTTATTCAAAATGCGACAACGTTCTGCTTCGACTAAATGATATTTATGCAAATGGTTCATTGGGGCCTGTTTTGCCCATTTTTTCATCTTCCGTTGGTTGTTGCTCACACGAAAACGCAAGCTTAATTGCTGACGTTTTGATAAGTTGGGATATAAAGCTAAACAATTTAACGAGTCGTAAAAATAGAATTGTGGCACCACAAACATCGCTGTTGCTGCATCAATATGTTCAAAAGCAATGGTTGCATGTTCTAAGGCCTCATCATGAGCGTCAAACAAATAGCCAAGAATGAGTTTGTAAAGATAAATAGAGAAAATAGCCAATTTGTCATTGGCTTGTCGATGAATGGAAAGCATTTTTCTTTCTTGGTAAGCTTCCCCATTAAGGACCTCTCGTTCGTCAAGTGCCAATGTGGTTAAGTTAATAAGCGTTTGATCCAGAATGTTAAGATAATTTAATGACATCTGTTGATGGGTAATGGCACCACGATAGGTGTTAATATATTGCTTAATTTTTGGTAATTCTTCACCCAAAAAGAACAGATGGTACAAGCAGATAACAGCCGCGTATGAAGCATACTCCAAATCGCCCGTATCCATTCCAATTTGGTAAGCTTCAAGGAGAGAGTCTATCGTTTTTCTGGCATGCAATTTCCAATGTCTGATAAAGACATTAAAGACAAAATAGGTTTTTGCTTTAAATTCTTTCGCATTAAGCTGTGACAATAATTCTAAAGATAAATGCCCAAATTGATAGCCTTGCTCAATTTCACCGGTACCGCATAAGACAATGCCGTAGTTAGAATACCCAAATATAGATTCTGGACTGTTGCCATATTTGACTGATAGCATCACTCGCTTAAACACAGTCAATGGGAATAAATCCGGTGCTGATTGATAAGCCGCCGAAGCCATGCGGTTTAAAGTTGACATGGCCGCTAATTTGTCAGGTTGCGTCATTTCAGGCAAATCGACTAAGCTTTTAATGCTTTTTTTTCGCAACGCCCATTTTGTTTTGAGCAACTCAACTAAAATATTCAGTTTATTTGGAGAGTCTGGTAGTTTGATTTCCAACAATTTTAAGAGAATAAGGGCATGATTAACCGCTTCTGATTGCTCTCCTTTTGAGATACAGGCTTGGATGTGGATTTCATAGATTTTTACTTTATCCAGTATTGTTTTAGCTTGTTGAAGGACTTTTTTGGCCAACTTATCCATTTGTTCAAAAGAACTGATTAAATATGCGCTTTCAATGGCAAAAGAATAGAGTTGCAAAGAAAAAATATAGTTTTCTTCCCAAGCCTCTTCATGTAACAAAGCAATCCCCTTTTGGGCGTAATCAAATGCCTGTTTATAAGCGGTTGTTGCCTTTGCTTTATGTCCTGCCAGCAAATTCAGTTGGGCAATACCGAGTTTTTCGCGTTTTTCTGTGACTTGGGAAGTTCCCAGGTTAAGATGATCAACAATCTCAAAGATGGAATTTGGCGACAAACATCTTCCAATTTGCAGATGAATGTTTGTTTTGTCTGTTTCAGGTATCAAAGAATAGGCGGCTTGTTGGATGCGGTTGTGTGAAAATTGAAAGCGTGTTTCTCCATTTTCCTCTATATCCAAAAAATCATAATAATCTATTGGTAACAACAATCCTTCTTCGATCACTTTCTGGAGAGGAGGTATAATGTCGGTTTCTTGATCTTGAGCAATAATAGAAAGCGTTAATAAATCAAAGGTATTACCTATACAGGCTGCTAATTTCAAAATGGTTTTCATTGATTGTGGCAACTTTTCTATCTTTCCCACCATCAATTCCACCACATTATCTGTCATGTCTTTGGCAGCAATTTTGTCAATTTCCCATTGCCATTGACGTTTATTAAGATCAAAAACCAATAGTCCTTCTACATATAACGATTTCAAAAATTCGTGAGTAAAAAAAGCATTCCCCTGAGTCTTTTCATAAACCAAGTCGGTTAAGCTGTCGGCTTGCTTTGGCTCACAAGCTAATGCTTTTGCAATTAAGCGATTAACATCACTGCGAGAAAGATTTTCTAAATGAATTGTGTTGACAGTGACTCCCTCTTTTTTGAGAGAGTCCACCACCATCATAAATGGATGATCCACATTGACTTCATTATCCCGATAAGCGCAGATAAGTAACAAATGTTGATCATCCCTCATTAAGTTTTTTAATAAAGTTAATGAGGCTAAATCTGCCCACTGTAAATCATCAATAAACAACACCATTGGATGTTGAGTAATGACACGCATAAAATTTTGGAAAACGAGATTAAAACGATTTTGTGTTTCTTGTGTGCCCACTTCAGTGACTGTAGGTTGATCACCAATCACTCGTTCCAAGTTAGGAATGACTTCTATTAACACTTTCCCATTTTCACCAACCGCAGCCAATATTTGTTCCTGCCATTGATTTAATTGCTCAGTGCTTTCTGTCAAAATGTAGTCACAAAATTGATTAAAAGCTTGAGTTAGCGCGGAATATGGAATATCTCGTTGAATTTGATCAAATTTTCCAGCAGCAAAGTAGCCACGTTTTTCAGTCATGGGGTTATGTACTTCGTAGACTAAAGCCGATTTACCAACACCAGAATAGCCTGTTACTAACATCATTTCTACAGCACCAGCACTCACTCGCTCAAAAGCTTGCAATAATTTTTCAATTTCTTTTTCTCGCCCATACAATTTTTGTGGAATTTGAAACCTACCCGAAAAATCGTTTTGTGCTAATTCAAATGCCTCAATTGTGCCTGTTGTTTCCCATTGAATTTGGCATTTTTCCAAATCACTCTTCACGCCAAAAGCTGATTGATAACGATCAGAAGCGTTTTTTGCCATCAATTTCATCACAATATCGCATAAAATTTTTGGCACTTGGGGATTGCTAACAGGGGGGGGAATTTTGGCAATGTGACAATGGACTAATTCCAAGGCTTCTGTTGATTTAAAGGGTAATTCTCCTGTTAACATTTCGTAAAATGTGACGCCTAGCGAATATAAGTCAGTACGGTAGTCAATTCGACGATTAACTCGTCCTGTTTGTTCTGGGGAAAGATAAGCCAAGGTGCCTTCTAAATGTTCAGGATTTTTGAGAGTGGGTTTTTCACGTGGCAAACGGCTCGCAATTCCAAAATCAATCATTTTCAATTGCTTCGATTTGAGATCAATGATGATATTAGTGGGATTAATATCCTTATGAATAATATTAGCCGTGTGAATATTGCTCAAGCCCTCAGCAAGTTGGATCGCGAGCAGAAAAAAATCTGCAATTGAAGTTCCCCTGTTGCCAAAGGAAAGAATCACATTTTGTAAAGAGTCATCGCCAAACTCTTCCAAAACCATGACGAGCGTATTTCGATATTTTTCAATATTATACGCTTTGAGCACGCCTGCAAAATCCAACTCACGGTTTATTTCATAACTTTGCTGAAAGCGGGTTAATTCAGCCGGCGTGGGATATTCTTTTTTGAGCATTTTTAGGATAACTGTTTGGTTATCCTCTTTTTTGAGCGCACGATAAATAATTGAAGTCGTACCCTCGTAAATTGTTTCTAAAATTTGGTAGTTTGGTAGATTTAACATTATTGTGATATTAAGAATTTTGGGGTTTATTCTGAGTTTGAAACTGTTTGATATTTTCAGATTGAACCGCCATTTTCAGCCAATTTTTTAAGACAGTTTCGTCAGTGATCGTTGAGAGCTGTTGTTCTAGCTGTTGATAAAAAGAATGTGGTGGATCAAAAC
>CAYFOB010000101.1:0-10144 GCA_964344525.1 uncultured Thiomargarita sp. | reverse complement strand
ATTAAACCAACAAACTTAACTTATTGAAAAATAAGTCGAACTCACGTTATTAGACTTGTTCCTAAATAATTTGAACTGTGATTTATGTGATTGATCTGATTATTATGAGGGTGTTGACTCATAAAAATCATAAGAATCACAGTTCAAAATTAATAATCCTTGTAGTTATAAACTTTTATTTCCGATAATGTTTATTTTACTATAACTGCTTATTTCCTAATGATGATGCCCATTGCACCATTTAACATTGCCCGTTTACCACGTATTTTGTTTGGTGATGGGCGTGTCGCAGACATTCCCACCCAAGTCGCTGTTTTTGGCAAACGTGTATTGATTGTCACAGGCGCGCAATCATTTCGTGCAACAGCGCATTGGCAAACCCTCCTGCAAGGTTTGCGCTCGCAAGGTATCACTTCTGCAGAAGTCACAATACAAGGTGAACCCTCGCCCGATGACGTTGATCAAATTGTGACAGAACACAGAGACAGTGGTATTAAAATTGTATTAGGCATCGGGGGTGGCAGCGTATTGGACGCAGGCAAAGCCATTGCCGGCTTGTTACCGCATGGCAATTCTGTGATGGATCATTTGGAAGGCGTCGGCAAAGGCATTGCCTATCAAGGTCCCTCAACACCTTTTATTGCTGTGCCTACAACGGCAGGTACTGGCAGCGAAGCCACTAAAAATGCCGTACTCAGCCGGCAAGATGCGGAAACGGGTTTTAAAAAATCCTTTCGCCATGATTGCTTAGTCCCTCAAGTAGCCATTGTTGATCCTAGTTTATTAGCTTCGTGTCCACCTGAACTTTTGGCAGCCAATGGCATGGATGCTTTTACCCAATTGTTAGAATCCTATGTCTCTAGCAACGCCAACCCACTAACAGATGCCTTAGCGGTTTCTGGTATGACGGCTTTTCGTGATAGTTTTTTTGCGGCTTTGGAGGGCAAGGAACGTAGCCAATTGGCTTATGCTGCCTTACTCTCTGGAATCACGCTCGCCCAAACAGGATTGGGTTCAGTACACGGACTTGCCTCACCATTGGGTGCCTTTTTTCCATGTCCACATGGCGTGGTTTGTGGTACATTGCTTGCTGAAGCCACCGAAATTAATATGACAGCCCTCCAAGAGCGAGCCCCCGATAGCATCGCCCTCAAAAAATATGCCAATATTGGCGCTCTCCTGACAAATTGTCCAGAACCTCAAAGCTTAGTTGATATTTTGAGAAATTGGACAAAACAACTTGCATTGCCTAAACTTAGCGCATATGGTATGCAAACTAGCGATTTAGATAAAGTGGTTACTAACAGTAGCATGAAAACTAATCCGATTGTGTTGACAGATACTGAATTGCGTGAATTGTTGCTGCGATGTTTATAGAGCGCATTAGAAAATTTGAAATAGTAGCAAAGTGGCCAAATCAAAGAATCTGAACTGTGATTTATGTGATTGATATGATTATTATGAGGGCGGATTTTTTCCTCAAATCAATCACATAAATCATAAAAATCACAGTTCTAATTTATTTTGGTCCCAACACCTTAAACTCAACATCACGTAAACCAACCAAAACACTGTCTCCTGACGGTGCAATTCGCAATTCTCCATAACGGGCATTGTTGTAATATTTAGCATGTCCTTCTTGAAAGAAAAAAGATTCTGCGCCCAACCGAATTCTGTGCCCTCGTTTGCGGAAACGCAGTAAAAGTTCATTCGCTTGTAGCGGTGTCTTGTCATCATACATTCTTTTAAATTGGGCAACTTGATTGGTATCCCGTTCTATGACCAAATAGCCGTCCTTTTTTGCTACCCCAAATAGGCGAGCAATTTTGTAATCCAGTATCATATAATCTCCTTGCATCAACGAACGAGGATCAACAGGGGCGAGTTCCAATAAAACGGTTGTGCCTTCAGCGAGTAATTGTTCTTTTTGATAAATTTGAAAATTAACGATTGCCAGCACGATCACAGCCACTGCGAATACTAAAAGACGACGCATAAGTCCTCCTAAACTCGTTTATAGACAAAACGCACTGCCAGCAACGCTAGCCCTGCACTCATTAATGTGATCGATTTCATTAATAAGGTGATATTGAGATGGTAGTAATAGGCAATCAAAAATACGCTGAGAAAAATGAGAGCCAATCCCATTAATACGCGCTTACCTCGCTGGAATCCTAATAACAGTACAATCACAGAGGCTATGATGCCAGGCGCTTGGTAGAGCAACAAGGCCACTAATACAGTGCCCGCAAAAATGGCATAACTTTTTTTGGATTCGATATTGTTGCTATACAAAAGAGGGTATTCCAGTGCCAGTAGCAACACCGTTAAACCCAAAGTTGAATATCCCCAAGTGAAGGATGGAATAAAGTCGGCTTTTGGTAAAATGGACAAAAGCAAAATTGTTTGCAAGCCAATCACAAATCCATATCCCAAGGGTTGATACAAGCTAGCCATCATATTGTCCGTCAAGTGATGAGATTCGCCATACCAGTACCAAATGGCACCTGCAGCTATCAAAACAATGAGGACATGGATACCTTGGGGGAGGTCAAATTCATAGAGGAGTACCAGCGCTGCCACAATGGCTATTAGGACTGACAAAAAACGAAGAACATTGTCTCGATAAAAACCAATCAGTACAATTTCTAAAAACCATGTTGCTAACGCCGCTGCTGCCACATCATTCTCAATCGCGATACCAATCATAAACAAAATTTGACCTGTTAAATTGAGTGCCAAAGCTAAATGATTGAGGAATAAAACATCTTTTTGAAAATAATGTAGGACGACTGTACCAATAACTAATAAAAGTCCTATAACAATGGCTGACTCAGGCGAATCAATGATCTGCATGGCAGCGAGAAAAGCAATAAATGGTAGGATAGAAAGCCAAGCACTCACACCAACCAAGGCACTAACAAACCAAGGCGATTCATCAGAGGGGGCTGTTAACGCTTTGGCAATTTCTGTCTGAGCGTCGGGTGGCACCGTCAGCTCATTAAGTATTGTGCGTAGCGTTGTTTGTTGAGCCATTTTTGTGTCTCCTTAGGTTTTCGCAACTTGTTGCAACCATTTTGTAGCCAAAGCGGCTTGCCCAATAATCACAAGGGCTAAAATCAGCCAAGTAATTGTATCCAATGGCAGTATTTTACCCATGAAGGTAGTGAAAACGATTATGACACCTAAAAGAGACATAGCAAGTCGTAATAAATCGCGCCTTTGGTAACGGTAATACCATAACGCTAAAAGGGTAGTCACCACATACAACAACACCGACACTGCAAACAACCGATTTGCTTGCCAATCTTCTAAATCAGCAATGGCAAATAAAGTGGGTATGATTAAAGCCGTTAATACTGCGCCAAAGATCAATATTCCAAACCATTGCCCTTGCAGCCAAGCCACGCCCTGTTTATGGGCATATTCCCAAGCCACCATGGCTATGCCATTTAGCAAAAACAGGAGCAAAAACAATTCTGTGCGTGGGGCAAAAGAAGGCGGATTAATCACTTGCTCCCAATAAAGAATCAGGCTGAGATTGAGCAACAATAATAGCAATGACCATAGGGGAGCAAAAACGCCCAGTAGTACCCAGGGAATTATTAAAATCGCCCAAACAAGAAATAGATTAAAAGCGTCAGCGCCCGTTTGATAAGTTTGACCATAAACAGCCAATAGTGCGCCCAGCAAAACGGCGGCTGCCAATAAAGCGGCTTGAGCTGATAGACGTTCAAGTCCTAACAACAATGCGAGAAGCGCCATGCTCAGTACGCCGACTTGGAGCACACAAAATTTGGCAAAATGTGCCATATCTGCCCAATTATAGGCAAAGAAAAAGATGACTCCTGCAAGTAGCAACGTCGTACCAAGCAATAACAACATATTGTCAATAAAACGTTGCCAAGCTTCTGCCTCAGGAATGGTGCCAATTTTACGCAAGGCGTATTCAAGGGCAGAAAATGTGAGATGATTTGTTTGTGCTAAGGAGTAAAGATGCGCGGGTGGGGGGGGAAGGTCTAAAGGATTAGATGCCATACGATAATTCCTCAGAATTTAGACACAAAAGAGTTCCCTATCCCCTAAAAAAAGGAATAGGGGTTGTCATTAGACTTGTCCCTAAATAATTTTGAACTGTGATTCTTATGATTTGATGAAAAAATCCGCATTAGCCCCCTCATAATAATCAGATCAATCACAGTTCAAATTATTTAGGGACAAGTCTATTATTTAACTAGCATCACAAAAACTTTTCATAAACAGGGTTCGATGAATATCACCTAAACTAATAATCCAACCAATTTATCCTGAGAATTGAGGAGAGGTGGCATTTACCAGGGCATAAAGCTGTTAACAAATGATGCAGGACGTGAAAAATTTGAGATGCTATGGCTCATCATGGTCAAATCGCGTCGCATTTGATCAGTTGTTACTGTCATTACACGCATTGACTGCTCCATATTTTGCATAGACTCGTCCATGGTAATAATAGATTGATCCAGACTCCCAATGGATTTCTCCAAACCCCCAATAGACTTATCCATATGCACCATCGACAGATCCATCCGCGTCATCATTTTGTCCATGTGCCCCATAGATTTGACTATCTCAGCCATTGAATTATCCATTGCATTAACATGTTGTAGCATAGGATACAATGCATCCAATTTGGTTGAGATGTTAGTCATGGTACGTGTCATAATTTGGACCTGTCCTGACATAATTTGAATTTGATCCGATAGGGTAACAACGCTATTAGTCATTGTTTCCATGTGTTCTCCCATTTTATCGTCCATGCTGTGTGCTATAGAGGACATGTCACCCGTTAAACTGTAAATCAGAAAAAAACCATAACCTGCCAGTACCACAAAAGCAAACATAGCTGGGTAAACGATAATTTCCCAACGTCGCGTACTTTGCTGGAAATTGCTGACAAATTGTTCCATTTGACCTTTACTGATGGCTGCACCGCATTCCATCATTTGTGGGTTTTGTGGAAAACGGGGAGGCGGTATTTCAGTGCCTAGTTGGTCTGTGGAAGTTGTTGTCATAACTTATGCTCCTCTAGTTTCCAGAACCATACATCAGAGAATGGTCAATTTTTTCTCACAAAAATCCCCAAAATTTGAAAGGAAAAAACTTTTCTGAACAACTAAATTGTATTATAATCTTTTTTATGGGTGTTTAAATTTAGCTTATTAATATATGTAATTATAACATTAAAGGAATTTGTCAAAGGCTCATCTTTGCAATTTTATATATTAGTATATACTTATATAGTTGTACAAGTTTGTTAATTCAATCGTGAGAATTGACACGTCCCCCTAAGCAAATAATTTGATACACTGATTGCAACAAATCATTTTGGAGAAATTAATTTATGGCAACAGAATCACCTCTTCAGGTGGCATTAAATGCTTTTATTCAAACAGCAACCATGGAAGATGCTGTCCAAATACTCCAACAACATCCCGAGTTGCTCAGTGATCAAGCTGATCTTTTGTTCAGTTCAATTATCCATAGTGCGCGTCAAGAAGGGCATGAAGTCACTGCACAGGCGCTGGATGAGCGTCGCAATTTCATACGAAGTGTACGGCAGGAAATTGAAGAGCAGAAAAAACAAACCGATGATTAACTGATGTTACGCAACCTTGCACAAATGCGTAACATCGGTGATTAATAAGTTTCCCACTGAGCGGTTAAATATTGTAAAATACAACTGGTTTTTAACCACAACAAGAGGGAGAATATGTTTCAAGGCAGTATGGTAGCACTGGTTACGCCTATGAATGAAGACTCTAGCGTTGATGAAACCAGTTTGCGCCGTTTAGTGGATTATCATATTGATAATCAAACTGATGGCATTGTTGCAGTGGGTACAACCGGTGAGTCAGCGACATTAAATCACGATGAGCATTGTGAAGTTATCCGCATCGTTGTTGAACAAGCTGCAGGGCGTGTGCCGGTGATTGCGGGCACCGGGTCTAATTCAACTGCAGAGGCACTTGAATACACCCGCTGTGCTGCTAATGCAGGCGCTGATGCCTGTTTATTAGTAACCCCTTATTATAATAAACCCACGCAAGAAGGCTTATATCGCCACTATAAAACCATCGCTGAAGCCATCCCCGTTCCCCAGCTTCTTTACAATGTGCCTGGGCGTACCGCTTGCGATATGTTACCGGCAACGGTCAAGCGTTTGGCGAAAATAGACAATATCATTGGAATCAAAGAAGCCGTTGGCGATGTCAATCGGATGAAAGCATTGGTAGAATTTGCCGATGATGGTTTTGCTATTTACAGTGGCGATGATGCCACCGCTTTGGAATTAATCATGTTGGGCGGTAAAGGCGCAATTTCTGTGACGGCTAATGTTGCGCCAAAAGCCATGCATGAAATGTGTCAGTTCGCAATTGCGGGTGATCGTGCTAAGGCTGAGGGGATTAACCAACGTTTAATGGGTTTGCATAAAAATTTATTTGTTGAAGCCAATCCTATTCCTGTTAAATGGGCTGTGCATACTCTGGGGTTAATTCCACCAAACATCCGCTTACCGCTAACTCCTTTGTCAGAAAACTATCACGAAAAAGTTAAACAAGCCATGCAACAAGCACAAGTGTTGTGATTTTATGCCAAATATAATAGGAAAAATTGTCGCTTTATGTTTGTTGTTGATTTTATTGTCAGGCTGCGGTGTGGTTGTTAGATACCTTGATTCCAGTTGGGCTGATGAGCAAACGGTTTACGACAAAAACCAGCAGCTACCATCTCTAGAAATTCCACCAGAATTAAGCAAAACTACGCAACACTCCCTTAGCCCCTCTCAAGAGGGAAATTAAAAATCAACACACCCCCTACCCTTTCAAGAGGGGAATAAAATAGTCGCTAAGTACTGAACCATGAATTGTGAACGGGTATTTATAAATAATGTTATTTCACTCTTGAGAGGGGTTGGGGTATTACGATAGTTGTTAAATATGTCACGTTTTTTAAAAACGCTTAAGTGGTGTTTACTTGTTGGTATGATAGGAGGATGTAGCACCACCAACAACACAGCGCCAGATTATCGCAGTGATCACCAAAAAAGCACAACAGAACAACCTTTAGAAATTCCACCTGATTTGATCGGTTCAACCGAGATTGATGACCAACAAATGGCTATACCTGAAGGAAGAGCCACTTTGTCTGACCACAACAATCAAGGGCAATCAATCGGTGTTAATGTCCTGCCCCAGTTAGAGGGCATGCAGATCAAACATGAAGGTAGTGCCCGTTGGCTTGTGGTGCAAGCTAAGCCCAATATGATTTGGCCCAAAGTTAAGCAATTTTGGCGAAAACAAGGTTTTAAGTTAACACTTGAAAACCCCAAAATTGGTATTATCGAAACTGAGTGGAGGGAAAATCGTGCTGATATTCCTCAAGATGGAGTTCGTAAATATTTGGGTAAAATTATTGGTGCAGTATATTCAGCCTCAACCCGCGACAAATTTAGGGTGCGTATAGAGCGGAGCAATGTTGAGGATGCAACAGAACTTTACTTGACTCATCAAGGGGCAGAAGAAGTGACTCAAGGCGATACTTTTGTCTGGCAAGGGCGCCCTTCTGACCCAGAACTTGAGGCGGAAATGCTCAATCGTCTCATGGTGTTTATTGGGCTTGATAAAAAACAGGCTGATATGTTGCAAGCAAAAACGGATGAGCCAGTTTCTCGCGCTGATTTGATACGCAGTAAAAAAGGTCAAGTGAGTTTAATTGTTCATCAGGATTTTGCACTGGTTTGGCGACGTATTGGGCTGGCATTAGATCGTCTTGAATTTACAATAGAAGATCATGATCGTTCTCGCGGGGTGTATTTTATCCGCTATATTGACCCATATAAAAAAAATCAAGGATTTTTTTCCAGGCTTTTTGGTGGTGACTCAACATCAGATAATCAGGAATATCTCATTGTTTTGGAAAAAAAATCATCAACAACGCGCATTGTTGTTGAAAATAGCAAGGGTCAAGTAGAGATTAACAAAACGGCTGAAAAAATTTTGACGTTGTTGCATGAGCAACTTCAGTGATTTTTTTGAAAATTCCGAGGTTTGCCAAACCTCGGACGTTTTTTGTAAACATTATTTCAATTTATGCGCCGATTTCAACACCATCTCAAACACATCCCCATTCGATTCTACATGTTCAACTTGTACTGGCAAATAATGCAATTTTGGGGCACACCACAAAGTTGTACGTCGTTCACTGCTGGAAGAGTGGCGCACATATTTTAGTGTCTGAAATTCACCGATACCTGTCTCAATAGATTCTTCGCCAAGATATTTTGGGATATAGACTTTGATTTTCCCTTTATCAGCAACGAGATACCGCATTTTACGCTTGCCTTTTTTTGATCAACCATCAATACAAATTGATAAAGCAATCTATCAAGTGTGCCTTCTCGAAGCACTATCGTCTTTGTTTGACCTTTGAAGGTGTTTGTCGCTATTCCTTTGGACCAATCAAATAAAATCGTGTTGGTTCGAGATTTGCTGCCAGTTTGGCGATAGATATATTTCAAGGGGCGGATTTTCCCATTTTTCAAGCGTGTAAACACACTACGTTCTTCAATGCGAATCTTTTTGAATAAAGACACAAAACCAGTGGTTTCTGCAACTGTTTGAAACTGAAAATGGCCATTTTTGAGACGACTAAAAATGCGGGTACCTTCACCCACCGAAAACCCTTTGGCATAAAGCTTGTATTTGGCAATAAATTGAGGTGGAAATTTATCAGCTGCCATTAAGCCACCATGGCATAACAACAATAATAAGCCGATAATAAATTGTTTCATAAAGAGTCCTTAGTTTTTTCAGAATAACGGAAAGCGATTAAGAAGGGATAAACCCCAGCCTTATTAGGCGAAAGACTTATCCTTTTTTAATAGTTATTATTATAGCATACTCATTTCTCATATCAATTTTCATTTTAACTGCAACTCAAATTATCAGGTGCTACAGTGCCCCCAGACATGATAAAGGTCATCGCCTCATCCAACGTCCAATTAGTCGAAGTCACATTGTCCAAGGGGATGAGCTCCAAATAGCCCGATGTGGGATTGGGTGTTGTTGGAACGTAAACAGCAGCTATTTTCTGTCCCGTTTTTTCATCTGTCAACGTATGCGTAACCAATCCTACCGTTTTCATCGGTGGGGAAGGAAAATCAATTAAAACCACTCGTTGTGTCCCTTCTGGCTTTTGTTCTAATGCTGAGAGGAGTTTTTTGATGGAGCCATAAACTGTTTGTACAAATGGCACACGATCTATGATCGCATCAAAAAGAGCAATAATACGTTTGCCAATTACAAGCGTCGCCATCCAACCAATCAGATAGAATGCAACAAGTGTGACGATGACTCCGAGAAGTGATATAAAAAAGGGATGAACAAGTTGCTGAATGGATAATGTATCCAACAAAAATCTACCAATTGGAGACAACTGGGTAAAAAGAAAATTGAAAACAAGCCAAGTCAACCAAATTGGTATCACTGTAATAACGCCTGTGATAAGATAACGAGGCGCAAAGGGTTTGCGAGTTTTTTTTTGATCCATGATGTTATGCTTTTCAAAAAAACTTAAACTTGTTAGGTTTAGATTGACGATAACGCCTGTTGATAGGCATTTTCAATTTCTGTACTAAAGGCGACAAAATAAACCGTATCAATACCAGGGTTTGCAGTGGTCAATTTTGCTGTTGTTTGCACAGCAATTTTTGCCGCTTTTGGAATGGGATAACAATAAACGCCGCAACTTATTGCTGGAAATGCTATTGTTTTCAGTTTATTTTCTAAAGCCAACATCAGGCTATTGGTATAACAAGAAGCCAGCAATGTCGCTTCCGCATGTTCACCACCATGCCATATAGGGCCAACAGTGTGAATAACGTATTTGGCAGGCAAGCGATATCCTTTGGTTATTCTTGCTTGCCCAGTAGGACAACCACCTATCATGCGACATTCCTTGAGTAATTGTGGTCCTGCCGCTCGATGAATAGCACCGTCAACGCCACCGCCACCGAGTAAAGAGCTATTAGCAGCATTAACGATGGCATCGGCTGCTAATGTGGTAATATCATCGCGGATCAGCTTGAGTTGTGTCGGCATTTTTT
>CAYFOB010000100.1:0-10169 GCA_964344525.1 uncultured Thiomargarita sp. | reverse complement strand
CTATATTAGTACTTAATAATATTTTTATTTACTAACTTGAACATCGAGTATCATAAAATGCCCATTGCACCCCCAAATTCCGCGCCATATCGTTAGACACCTCAGCAATCACAGCCTCAACAAGCACCTGAGCACGTCGCACATCAAGTTGGCGTATCACCGCTGCCAAATTTTGCTGCACCTTCGGAGAAGCCGTAATAATTAAGCTGTTAGTACTTTCATCAGCTTGGATATCCGTTTTTACCATAGCAATCGTAGCAGTTTTCCCCTTATCATTCCCCTCCATGCTCTCGCTTACACCTTTAAGAATTTTGACCAAATCCGTTGCCTGTGCATAACGTAAATAAACGACTTGAGTGTGACCAACACTTTTAATGGGCGTATCAAGATGCGTGATCAACGTGCGCAAACGTAAGCGCGTCTCGCCATCGCCACTGATAAGTACACTATTGCTCCTCTCATCCGCAACGAGATTGGTGGTCGTATCTTTGTTCTTTTTTGACACAAGATTGGCAAGCACCCGCACCACCTCAACAGCTGAGGCATGCTCTAAAATAATGACCTCAATCTCGTCATCCTTGGGTTGATCAACACGACGAATAATATTAAGCAAGCGACGAATATTATTAGCAGAATCTGAAATAATAATGGTATTATTCGCAGGATAGGCGACCAAATGACCCTGCTGGCGAATTAAAGGCCTAAGCAAAGGAATCAATTGCGGCGCAGAAACATGTTTAACCCGCACAACTTGTGTCACCAAAGCATCAGTTTTAAGCGTCTCATTATCCGAAAACACCGGGCCATTTTCTGACTTAGCATAATTATCAGGGATAATCTTTACAACAGCCCCGCTGGACACAATAGTAAAACCATGTACGCTAAGTATTGACAAAAAAACCTCATAAACCTGATCAGCATCCATTGGCTCACTAGAAACCACCGTTACCTTAGCTTTAACCCGCGGATCCACCACAAAAGTTTTTTGAGTGACCTCAGAAATAATATTAATAATTTCTTGAATATCCGTTTCCCGAAAATTCAACGTAATCTTTTCAGCATAAACAAGCGCTGGCAAAAAAAACAACAAAACATAACAAATGCGAAGAATAAGCAACATGAGTAAAAAAAGAAAATTGTAGGTTGATGCATAGTACCCAATTTTTTAACAAAACTTGGGCATGAGAACTTGACATCATCACGTATGCGGTACACAGATAAAAAATGCTTGACTTATAAATTGGATTATGAAATCATTAGCATACAATGAGATAAAAAAACCGAGCACACAGATGGGTTTTTGTCATTTTTGTGACCAGAGCGCCTGCCTGTTTCAGGCTTTGGGAAATACCCCCCAGGACTCATGTCCCATGTGTTTTGTTAATTAATAATTGATGTTACACACTCTCGTTCTGGGAACAGGGGTCAACGCGCCAGCGTCCGGTTTTGCTCCGTCCCCAGGACGCTGGCGTGTCCCCACTGCATTCCCACGCCTTTGCTAGGAACGAGATGCGTTAAAATAAATGGTAACATTTGTTAATATATTATAACGATAAAATCGAAATTTGTTGACAGGTATGTTTATCCAAGTGCGCTCCAATTTCCATCCCAAATACTTATGTTAACTGTTAACTATGAACTTTTTTTGATTTTGTATAAAATATAAAAATATTAATGAATAACTGATGTTACGCAATCTCATTCCAAGTACCAGGCTTCGTGGCCACGAAACAACTGACTCAAATAAAACCCTAATAACGGAAAGCGATTACTTTTAAAAAAGGATAAATCAAAACCTAAAATCTAGAACTTGTGATGTCCCAAAATGTGCGTAAGACGCACTCGTTAATCCAACCATATCACAGGAAAATTTACAGCAAGAACATTTTCAAAAACTGTTGCAAAGAGAAAAAATAATTGATATACTTCGCGCAGTTATAGCTGCGCTTAATAATTGATGTTACGCACTCTCATTCCCAAACCCGCTCATTGAGGAAAGCGATTACTTTATGCGATACTAGACAAACCACTAGATTTTAGGTTTTGATTTATCCTTTTTTAAAAGTAATCGCTTTCCGTTATTAGGGTTTTATTATAAACGAAAAATTTGGAAACCTGCACAGAACAATCCGTTTATCGGCCCGTAATCCGTTGTACTCAACTGATGTTACGCACTTTTGCTTCTTGTGAATGAGATTGAATGAGTGTTTTCATTCCAGGTTGACTTGCACCAAGGTCAACGCTAAACGCATGCAATAATTTATAAGTACTGAACCATGAATTTTCAGGTATTTTGGAGTCCAAAGCGGCCGCGACGGAAACAGTTGATTGTTATCGTTCCCAAGCGCCCGCTTGTGAACGAGGATGCGTAACATCAGAATAACTCTTGGTTAACTGGGAAAAAACTTTGAATAAAATTTTAATCACTGGCGGTGCAGGTTATATTGGTTCGCATACCTGCGTAGAACTGATTTCAGCAGGCTACAAAGTCGTCGTTGTGGACAATTTATCTAACAGTTCACCTGTTGCTATAAAACGGGTGGAAAAAATTGTCGGTGTTAAATTACCACTCCACAAAGTTGACCTACGTGATAAAAAAGAACTACGCCAAATTTTCCGTGAACACCAACCGAATGCTGTTATCCATTTTGCAGGATTAAAAGCCGTGGGAGAATCCATAACTCAGCCACTGACCTATTATGACAACAATATCACAGGTACTATCGTTTTATGTGAAGTGATGTCAGAGTTTGATTGCAAAGTGCTGGTATTCAGTTCATCAGCAACGGTTTATGGCAATCCTCATACTTTACCTATTTGTGAAGATTTTCCACTAAAACCTACAAATCCTTATGGACGTACCAAATATTTCATCGAAGAAATGATGCGTGATTTACAAATTGCTGATAATGATTGGCAAATTGCACTTCTGCGCTACTTTAATCCGGTTGGTGCCCATGAGAGTGGATACATCGGTGAAGAACCAAGGGGAAATCCTAATAATTTAATGCCCTATATTGGCCAAGTTGCTATAGGACAACGAGAAAAACTCAAAATTTTTGGTAACGACTACCCCACACATGATGGTACTGGCGTGCGCGACTACATCCATGTAGTAGACTTAGCGCGTGGACATGTCAAGGCCATTGAGGCACTCAGCAAAATTGATGGAGTACTCACAGTCAATTTAGGTACAGGACAGGGTTATTCCGTCTTAGAAGTTGTACATACATTTGAACGAATATCAGGACGTGCAGTGCCTTATGAAATTATTGCACGAAGAGCGGGTGATGTGGCAGAATGTTATGCCGATTCTTCGTTAGCAAAACAGTTGTTGGGGTGGAAAAGTGAATATGATTTAGATAGGATGTGTGCAGATACTTGGCGCTGGCAAAAAAATAATCCATTGCTTACCAAGGACAACTTATGAGATCGCAAATATGGTATTCTGCGTCAGTGCTTAACTTGTTCTCAAGCCTTTGGCACAATCGTAGCCTGATTTGGACAATGACTAAACGAGATGTGATTGGTCGTTATCGTGGTTCCATCATGGGCTTAGCATGGTCATTCTTCAATCCCATACTTATGCTTGCTGTTTACACCTTCGTATTTTCAGTCGTATTTAAGGCCAGGTGGGGAGTTGGTGGAGAGGAAGGTAAGATTAGTTTTGCTATCATACTCTTTGTTGGGATGATGATTCATGGATTGTTTGCAGAATGTGTCAACCGTGCTCCTGGCCTCATACTATCTAATGTTAACTACGTCAAAAAAGTCGTTTTTCCATTGGAAGTTTTGCCATGGGTTGCTATGGGAACGGCGTTATTCCACTTACTGATCAGTTTGTTGGTATTACTAACAGTCTTTTTTGCACTCAACTTATATCTTCCTTGGACAACCGTGTTCTTTCCCCTAATTATTTTACCACTGCTGTTTGCTACTATGGGTTTTGCTTGGTTCTTGGCAGCAGCCAGTGTTTTTATACGTGATCTTGAACAAACAACAGGAATAATAACCACCGTGATGCTATTTCTCGCACCTGTCTTTTACCCCATATCGGCATTACCAGGAAAATATCAAACTTTGATTTTGTTGAACCCCCTGACATTCATTATTGAAGAAGCGCGAAAAGTATTGATCTTTGGGCAGTTACCATATTGGACAGGGTTGGCTACATATTCAGTAGTTAGCGTAGTAATTGCTTGGGCAGGATTTTGGTGGTTCCAAAAAACGCGGAAGGGGTTTGCTGATGTCCTCTAATGAAGTTGCCATTAGCGTACAAAACTTGAGTAAGTGCTATCAAATATACGATAAACCACAAGATCGCTTAAAACAATCAATCATGTTACGTTTGCAACGGCTAATTGGACACAATCCAACTAACTACTTTAAAGAATTTTGGGCATTGAAGGATATTTCCTTTGAGGTTCGAAAAGGAGAAACTGTTGGCATCATTGGGAGAAACGGTTCTGGTAAATCGACGTTGTTGCAAATTATTTATGGCACCCTGCAGCCTACCAGTGGCACGGTGGAAACTCATGGCCGCGTAGCTGCTCTTCTTGAGTTGGGAGCGGGCTTCAATCCTGAATTTACTGGACGGGAAAATGTATATATGAACGGTGCTGTTTTAGGACTAACTAATGAGGAAATTGATGCACGGTTTGAAAATATTGCAGCCTTTGCTGATATTGGAGAATTTATAGAGCAACCTGTCAAAACGTATTCAAGTGGAATGTTTGCTAGATTGGCATTTGCAGTAGCCAGTAGTGTAGAACCAAACATATTAATTGTGGACGAAATTTTATCTGTCGGTGATGCTGCTTTCCAACGAAAATGCATGAAACGATTTTATGAATTACGTGATAGAGGTTGTACTATATTGATAGTTGCTCACGACGACTATCTCGTGCGATCATCCTGCCATCAAGCAATTTATTTAAAGAATGGCCAAATGATTGCATTCGGATCAGGTGATGAAGTAACAGCACGTTATAATACAGATTTGGGGCTTGGTAAGAAAAAGGATGAAGTAACAAGGCGTGAACCAACAGTAAACATGCAACAGACTCAATCTGACAAGCTATTTCACATAACTGAAGTTGTTTTACTCGCTGAAAATGATCAAACTGTTAACATAGCAAGAAGTGGTGACACACTGCGGCTTCGGATGCGATTTGAAGCGGTTGCATTAAAGTTACCTGATGCAATCAGCTTTGTTTTTAATCTTTATAACCAAGATGGTTTGTATATCTGTGGCACAACAACTTTGATGGAAGGCATGCTTCCACATGTTTCAGGTACCTGTGGTGAAGTAATGATTACGTTTCCTAACATCCCTTTGCTTCGAGGACGATATATTTGGCGTGTCGCTATTAATGATGATGGTGGGTTGCTTGTTCATGCAGAGGCGAAGGAAGTATGCCCGTTTGAAGTGATAGATGATTTTAGGTCATTAGGCCTAATTGACCTTCAGCGTGAATGGAATATTGTTATTGATCCACCAACTCTATTGAACTGAGAAACAAGTTTTTGATAAAGATTTTTATTTATGGAAAGATTAAATATTGTAGAAGCCCCAGAAAATAAAACTATAGAAAGTGCTTTGTATCTTACACGGTATGCAACAGCACTTCATTATTGTCAGGGGAAACGAGTCCTTGATGTTGCTTGTGGAGAGGGCTATGGCTCAAAGCTTCTTATGGATGCGGGTGCTTCCAATGTTGTTGGTATTGATATATATGAAGAGGCTATTGTTCAGGCTCAAAATAATTTTGCAAACAGTAATATAACATTTCATTGCGCTAACGTTATTGATTTGAAGTTAATGTTTGACACTGGAACTTTTGACCTTATTGTTTCCTTGGAAACGATTGAACACCTACAAGAACCAATATCCTTTCTTAAAGCTATAAAACAATTAGCTACTGAGGAAGCAATTATTATTATTAGTTGCCCTAATGATAATTGGTATTTTCCGTCTGATAACGATTCAAATCCATTTCATATTAAAAAGTATTCGTTTGAGGAATTTAGAGAACTTACAATACACATTCTTGGAAAAAATGTATTGTGGATGTTGGGTACAGCGGCGTTTGGATTTGCTAATGTACCACTTGGAAAAAATAACGATGTAGAAGGTTGGCAAACTTTTTCGGAACAAAGTTGGATGAGATATCAGCACAATGTTGCTGGACTCATGGTTCCAACTGCTCAAAATGATAAGCTCCAAACAAAAAATTGTAGTTACTTTTTGGGTATCTGGGGAACTGGACTAGAAAAAAAACTTCCAAGTGCGACGATATTTCCAATTTCTATGGATGCTTATGCTGCATCAGTTGGAGCGCTGCTTCATTTCTGGAAAACTAAAGTCCAAGTTGCAAACAAAGAAGAAAGCCACAAGGCGAGCAAATTAAATAATGAGCCTAAACAAGAATATGTTGATGGATTGGAATTAGATGTACAAAAGTTTCGTCTCCAAGCAGCAACACTTGCGTTAGAAAATGATATCTTGCGCAATAATGTACAAGACCTTACAACTCAAATATCTTCCATAAAGCAGAGAGAACACGATATGGAAGCACAAATAGCCTTTTTAGAACCTTATCACTTGATAGTGATTCGTATAAGTCAGTTTGTACCTAGGTTTATCCGATCATTTTTACGACGTATACTTCGTTTTGCAAATAAATAGATATTATAATTCGACTAGTCGTTGCATCTTTATACTTATATAAAAATCGACAAATATGCAAAAAAACAGCTGCTATGGAACCCAAAATTGAAAGTTGTATAAAAACAACGAATTATTTTATTGATGAACGTCATATTGCCCTTAATGATTTATCCACAGGGGCATTTGGACCTAATATCGGTGTTGATGGTCGTAACTTAACAATTCTTTTTCTTTCTCTAAATAGAGCGGAACTTTCGATTCGGCTTTTGCGTTCAATCATAAATAAATTGCCACGTTTTGCAGGTGATATATTGATTGCAGATAATGGTTCGGAAGCTTCAGAACTGGAAAAAATAAAATTTTTCCTTGCAAATTACGCGTTACGTTGCCATATTCTTGAACTGGGACAAAACTATGGAGTGGCTGGAGGACGAAATCGTGCTATTGAGCAAGTTAAAACGGATTGGGTGATGTCACTCGACAATGATATATTTTTTACATCTAACCCCCTACCTAGAATTCAACGAGATTTGGCAATACTTGGTTGTCATTTTCTGAATATTCCTTTGCTAAATCCAGATCAGCAAACATTGTTTGCTTTTGGAGGACACTTGCAAACCCTTATCCAAAATGGAGCGCCACGGTTAACAATGACTACTATTTTGCCTCCAGGGAGTCCAGTGTCTTCAGTTGAGAATGTTGTATGTGGAGATGATGCTTTTTTATGTTCTTTCCTGTTCGGTGGCGCTTCTATCTTTAATCGGCATACGTTCGCTCGGTTGGGTCGTTTTGACGAAAACATGTTCATTGGATTCGAGGATCTTGATTTTTCTTTGAGGTTGTTTCGTGAAGGAATAAAGATTGGCTCATCAAGTGTAATTGCCTTGGTTCATGATCACATGAAAGCAAATACTGATGCTTCTGTAAAATATGAGCAAACAAGATATTCACGTATGATTTTAGAAAAATCAGCACGATACTTAGAAAGAAAATATGGTTTTGTTATTTGGGGAACAGAAACAGAAGATTGGCTTATCCGCAATGAAAAGATTCAAGGATTCGTACAAGCCAAACAAGAAAAAATCATAGAAAATTTAGAAACAAGGTTGTCGTGTCGTCCTAAGGTTGCGTTGATCACTGATACTAACAATTGGGCATTTTCTAACATTTCACGTCAAATTATTCAAAATTTAGAAAACCATTTTGAATTCTTGGTTATTCCTCTTGTGCAACTGAGCGAAATTGAGGAAGCACGTTGGCTTCAAGGAAATTGTCAAGGTGAATTTGCAGAGGGTGGTGCAAGTGCTCTCGCGCAAGCTCTATTACTTGCTCACGATTGCGATATTATTCACATTTTTTGGAGAGAATTTTTTACGCTTATTGATACACCGTTATTCCAGCAATATGCAAAGAGTCTTGGTATGACTTACGCAGATTATCGGCATCAGTATATAAAGGATAAAATATTTTCAACAAGTGTCTATGATCACCTTTTCCTTGATACTGATGCAATTGAACAACGTCAATGGATTTACACAGATGTGGTGAGCGGATATTATGTCTCTTCAAACAAACTTAATATTATTTATAACAGCATTCAACAATACCCAAAACCACTGGCTGTTATAGAGGATGGAGTTGATTTGAAACTTTTTCTACCAAAATGTTTAGAGCGCTTAGATACCGTTTCATTTCGTGAAATAGTGATTGGATGGGTTGGTAACAGTAAGTGGGCAGCAACGCTTGGAGATAACAAGGGTGTTTCCACTATTTTGATTCCTGCAATTGAAGAATTACGGGCAGAGAATGTGCCTGTAAAACTTCATCTTTGTGATAGGCAACAAACTTACGTTCCTCATCACAAAATGCCTGACTATTATAGTGAAATTGATATTTACGTTTGTGTTTCTTTAATTGAGGGTACGCCTAATCCAGTACTAGAGGCTATGGCTTGTGGAGTTCCGATCATCAGCACAGATGTTGGCATAGTTCCACAAGCGTTTGGGCCTCAGCAGAAGAAATTTATACTGAGAGAACGAACTATTGCTTGTCTCAAAGAAGCAATTCGCAAATTAATTATTGCTCCCAAATTGTTCCGACAACTTTCAAATGAAAACTTGGAATATGTTAAAACATGGGACTGGAAGATCAAAACTCAAAATTTTAAAACTTATTTTGAATCGTTGTTACTTCACAAGCGTGTGGTTTCTGGGGAACAACGAACAAAAATATGTTTGTTACCATTTACAACTCCAAGTATGGAAACGGACGGAAGTATTCGCCTCTGTTCGGCGGCTAGTATATTCAAATACCGCGATGAGACTAACATGGGTAATGTTCGTGAGAAAGGTTTGAAAGCAATATGGTGTGGAGAAAAATACCAACATATTCGTGAAACATTGTTTATGGGAAATAATCTGACACCTTATTGTAATTCATGCGAATATCGTTTTGATGGTCCTGCATGGGTTTTGCAAATTCATCTTGGTCTTCTTGCTTATTACAATGATTTACGTTCACATACAATCAAAACGCTTATTGATGTTAGGAGGAATCGCTACGAAGAATACGCTAAATTAGCACCTGACTTTGGGCTTGTTGCCTTCCCCATGCCTGAAGTCAGTCAGGTGCAACAATCAAGGAACAACACAGATAGGCGAATCATACCTTTTGCTATTGACGTACCAGAGGAAATTCTTGAGGCTCAAAATATGCCTATAAATTTGGATGTAAATACTATAAATCGGTGTAATGTTTCTTGCATTATGTGTCCTTTGGCAATTCGTTATGATGGTCTAAAAGAAGAAAAAAATAAGTATTGGCGTCTTACATTAGACGAATACAAAAAACTCACAAATGGTCTCAATATTGCATCTGTTCATTTTGTTGGAGCCTACGCAGAACCCTTACTCAACAAGGAGTTATTTTCGTTGATAGCTTATGCCCATAAGCAGGGCAGTTTCACGGCTGCTACTTCGAATGGTATGGCACTCAGCCTTAAAGTGGCTGAGCGGCTTATTGATGCAAAATTGGACATGCTGACCATATCTCTTCACGGCGCTTGCAAGGAAACTGCAGAATTAGTGATGCGAAAAAGTCATTTTACAAAAATCGTAGAAAATATTCGCAAACTTCAAAAGATCAAAAAAGAAAAAGGTGTAGATATACCCGAAATATATTTTAACTATGTGGGCATGAAAATAAATATTGGAGATCTTCCAGATTTTATTGATTTAGCCGCATATTTAAAAGTACAACATATACATTTTATTCATCTTATTGATGGGGATGAGCTGGTAGATAAGTCGCAAAGTCTTTCTAATTTTCCAGAACAATTGACAATGTTTGTTCAAGAGGCGCAAAAACGAGCAAAAATGCATAATATTAATTTGTATATTAGCCCTGCATATAAGGAAGTGATGGATATGTACATGACAGAAAAGAAAATTTAGAGGCTGTTTTGGAAAAAAATGAGAGAAGACTCTTTACCTTTTCAGAA
>CAYFOB010000099.1:8895-10198 GCA_964344525.1 uncultured Thiomargarita sp. | reverse complement strand
GAAAAATTAAAAACAGCAAATTCTTCAGGGTATTTAAGTCCAATGGCTTGTTGTATTTGTCTCATCAGCCAAGTTTTGCCCGTTTGGCGAGGTGCCCAAATGGTGAAATAATGTCCACCCTCTTCCTCTGTGCTACCAATAAGCTGCTGAACCCCAGCTTCAATTAACGCCAGACGTTTCACACAAAAATGCGCTTTACAATCGACTGGACCATAAGAGCTAAAATGTCTCACAAAAGTTATTAATTAACACCAGTCAAGTATCAAGCGCAGCTTGTACTTGTAATCAGGTTTCAGTGGTCGTATTGGCAATCAGGTTGACAACCGTTTCATGATTGACTAATGGACATCCACGCCAGTTCATACTAATAAATCAGCAGGTTCATTAAATAAATTATCCCAAGGCTAAATACTCACCACAATTTTCCCCATCGTCTGTCCCATTTCTATCAATTGATGCGCCTCTGCAATCTGCGCCAAGGGCAATATTTGACTGATTTGAACTTTTAGCTTGCCCTTTTTTATCAAATCGGTGGCTTCATCTATCATTTCCCGCTGGGCTACCCGCTCTTCATACATTTTTTGAATCATGGGTGTGAGCATTAGTTCATAAATCAGGCTGAGGTTGCGTAGTTTGGCTATCTTAATGGCATTACTATCACAAGGGGATTCTAATAGGGTGACAATTTTGCCATAAATTTTGGTCACCGGAATTGAGCGACAAAAAAGCTCACCGCCCACCGTATCAAAAACAACATCAACACCTTTGCCATTTGTCCAATCAAGCGTTGCTTGAGCAAAATCGCTTTGTGTGTAATTAATGCAATAGTTTGCGCCTAGCGATTGGGCAAAATCGGCTTTTTCTTGGCTACTCACCGTGACGACAATACGCGCGCCTAAATTTTTGGCCAATTGTACAGCTAAATGTCCAACACCGCCTGCACCAGCATGGATTAAAACGCTTTGATCAGCTTGTAGGTGGGCACGATCAACCAGGGATTCCCAAGCAGTAATCCATGCCAATGGTAAGGCGGCGGCTTCTGTCATTGATAGATTTTTGGGTTTGAGCGCGGCGTAATTTTGGTGAATGGTGGTATATTCGGCATAGTTACCTTGTTCATTGGTGCCAATGCCGCCATTAAAAAAATAAACTTCATCACCGACTTTAAAACGAGTGACGAGTTGACCCACCGCTTCTACAACACCAGCACCGTCACAGCCAAGGATTATAGGTAATTTATCAGGCGCAATCCCGCCTTTGTTTCGCATTTTGTAATCAACAGGATTAATGCCAGCTGCATGTA
>CAYFOB010000099.1:6650-8885 GCA_964344525.1 uncultured Thiomargarita sp. | reverse complement strand
GACGCACGCGGATAAAATCGGGCTGGGGTATCTGCGGTGTGTCCACTTCGGTAAATTTTAGGGCGTCTGTACCACCTGCTGCAGTTAATAAAACAGCTTTCATTGTGTCTTCCTTAGATTTGTTGGCAAACTTCATCGCTTGTGATGATACCATAACTATAAGGATTACTTTGTCAATCAGCACCGTCAAAATAGAATAGAAACGGCACGCATGCTTTTGACTTATCCTTTTTTAAAAGTAATCCTTGTAGTTATTTCTGCCATCTTTTCCTCTTATTTTCCTTCAAAAATTGATTAAAAATGTTATATAAAACAATATTTTAATAAAAATATGATCGTTGTCGCATGGGCATAACACTTTTTTAGAGCGCTGATATTTTTCCAGTTCATTTCCAATGACTTTTAATTATCGTTTGTGTATCATATTGCGCGTCCATAACAAGATCAGGTGTATATATAAATTATGCAAATTGTGTACAATTTTGAAGCTAAATCTATCCAACATTATATTTTGGAAAGTAGTCGATTAAGGGATATGATTGGCGCAAGTGAGCTGATTGAATATTTGTGTTGTGAGGATGGATTGTTGGATCAAGTATTAATTAGCTTGGAGTTCAGTGACGTGAAATTTGCTCGTCGGGCAGGAGGGGCTTTTCAGGCGATTTTTTCAACAGAAAAACAGGCAAGAGATTTTCAAGCGGTTTGGACATTTTGTGTGCAACGGCTTTGCCCTGGTTTGGGGTTTGTGCAAGGGATGGGAAAGGATGAAAGTCTTAAGGTGGCTGTTGAGATGGTTGATCAAAAAATCAAAATAGACCAAAATTGGCTTAATCCGACTTTGCCTTTAGTGGGTCCGCTGGTTGCCCGTTGCCCACGCACCGGACAACCAGCCGTTTCACGAGATGAGGAGCTCAATGAGCGTTTAGATGTGATTACTCGACATAAGCGTGAATTTCATCCACTTGAAGAGGATGCATTGCTGACCAAAAAGTTGACTTTTGATCCCCCTGTTGATTGGCCTCGTAATTTAGAGGATGACATATTTGTTAATAGTCGTTTTATTGGGATTATCCATGCAGATGGTAACAATTTGGGGCAATTGTTGAGTGGGCTAAAAAATGCGCTGTTTGCCCAACCTGATGTTTATGCTGAAGTGTTGTGGCAGTTTTCTAAGGTGATTGAGGATGCGGTTATTGATGCGGCGCGAGAGGCAACAGTACATGTTTTATATAAAGAAGCAGAAAAATATCAGATTATGCCTGCACGCCCACTTGTGCTTGGGGGGGATGATTTTACATTTTTGGTGCGTGGTGATTTAGCCTTGCCCTTTACTCAGCATTTTTTGGAAAAATTTGAAGAAATTAGCCAAAAAAAGTTGCTTGAATTGAAACGCAAATATGCTCAGTTACCTGAACAATTAACCGCTTGTGCGGGTATTGCTTACATTAAAACCAGTCAACCGTTTTATCAGGGGTATGCGTTGGCAGAGTCTTTGTGCAAGCATGCCAAGGTTGTGTCTAATGAATATCTTGGTAAGAATAATTTGGTGCCTTCTAGTGTGGCATTTCATCGAATTACAACCAGCATTATTGATGAATATGGGATGATTCTTGAGCGTGAGCTGAAAATGCTTGATGGTATTCAAACAACCATGCAACCTTATTTGGTGGGGCGCGTTATTCCACTCAAGCGTGCTGATAAATTTCCTCATTTGGATGACTTGGTGCGATTATCTGAATTTTTGGAAAAACATGAGATTAGTCATGGTCCCGTCCGCGAATTTTTAAGCTTGTTGGGTATCAGTCGTGAGCAGGCGAATGGCGTGATGCAACGTTGGTATGACAATATGAAAAGAAAACAGCAAACCGTTTTGCTCGCGGAATTCAATTTTTTATTGAGTAAGCTTGTAGATACACAAAGCAGTGATTCATTGACGCTCATCGATTCTCAAAAGCGTACCCCAATCGGTGATGTATTAACCTTAATCAATGCGGGGAAGTGATGATGTTCCAATTGAAATTTAATATTCACAGCTATTGGCGCGTGGGTACTGGGCGTGGCAGTGGCGCTTTACTTGATGAAGTTGTGCACAAAGATGTTTATGGTTTGCCTTGTTTACCAGGACGCAGTGTCAAAGGCTTGTTGCGAAATGCAGTGTATCGGGCTGAGCAGTGGAAATTGTTGCCAGAGGGGTTAGATTTGACTGGCGCTTGGTTTGGTGGTGATGCTTTGGAA
>CAYFOB010000099.1:756-6640 GCA_964344525.1 uncultured Thiomargarita sp. | reverse complement strand
CGTTTAGAAAACGAAGCGGGTGCCTTGGGTGTGTCTGATGCAAAGTTAGATCAGGCACTGAGAGATTATTTAATCCAGTTGTTAAATTCGCCAGTCAAATCCGTCAATTTTAAAGATGGGCATCGTTTGCGCCAAGGGCTTTTTGATCAAATTGAGGCGACTGCTATTAATTATGAAACTGGGACTGCTAAAAATCAGTCTTTGCGAAAAATGGAGGTGACAATTCCATTGGTTTTAACAGCACAGGTGCGGATAGTGGAAAAAAGTCGATTAATTCTGCCTGATTGGGATCAAGCACTGAGAAAATGTTTGCCCCTCATTCGTGCAGTAGGGAATTCGCGTAGTCGTGGTTTAGGACGGGTAACGGTGACATTGGAGAAAAGTGATGCGAGTTCAAGCCTTTAAAGTAACTTTGTTAGAAGATGTCATTATCAGTCAACGTGCGGCCACTGAGGGGGGACATGGTAGCCTTGATTATTTGTCGGGTGCGACTTTGTCAGGCGCAATGGCGGCTCGTTTATATGCTCAATTAAAAGAGGAGGCTTATACAGTCTTTCACAGTGGCAAAGTGCGTTTTGGTAATGCTTTACCGCTCAGTCAAGATGGGCAACTGACTTATCCAACGCCTTTGTGTTGGTATAAGAAAAAACATGAGTCGCGTAGTAGCAAAATGGAAGTGCGTAATTATCAGCATGCAAAGTATTCAAAAACGATTGTGCCTGAGCAAATACGAGGAGGGTATGTCAGTTTCAATTATTCTGATGAGCAGAATAGGTTTACAAAAGTTGCCCAACAAATACGTTTGAAAACGGCGATTGATGCTGACAAGGGGGTTGCTAGTGATTCGCAGTTATTTGCGTACAATAGTTTGCCTGAAGGGCAACAATTTGTTTTTTATTTGGAAGCGGATGTTGAGCAAAATCTATTTGATGTGCTGGTGAGTCACCTTTTAGGTGAAATGAAGTTAGGGCGTTCACGCTCTGCGGAATATGGCGCGGTGAACATAGAGATTTTTGTGGGAGAAGATGAGCGTCGTTTGCCCGAAACGGAGAGCAAAGAGGTGACGCTTTGGTTGTTAGCAGATGCGGCACTGCAAGATCAAAATGGACAAACTGTGTTATGTCCTACGGCTGAAAGTGTCGGCTTGCCAGCACATTTTAAACTGGATCTCGCCAAAACTTTTGTGCGTAGTCGCCGTTATGCGCCTTTTAATGCTTTCCGTCGTCGCCGTGAATTGGAACGGGAAGTTTTGATAATGGGAAGTGTGCTACATTTTTCTTCTGATCAAGAGTGCCAGGCACTCAACAAGCTTCAGGAACAAGGGATTGGTTTGTATCGACAAATTGGTTTGGGGCGGGTTTGGGTTAATCCCCCCTTATTGGCTGATAAGACGCCAAACAATCATTGGCGTAAGATCAAGTCAGCTCAGAAGAAAGTAGAGCTCATCGTGCCTAAAAACGATGTGGTTTTCCGGTTTTTGAAAGGGCGTCAAAAACAATTTGGAAATACAAGCATTGTAGAAACCACTTCTCAAAATTGGAAAAAACAGCTTGAAGGGTTATATCATTCTGCAAGAAATCTGTCTTATACGCCAGCGGGTGTTGTGCCGGGTCCAACTGCAACGCAATGGGGACAAGTTTTGGAAATTGCTAAGATAGCCACACCGGAGTCTTTGGAAAATGCGCTTTTTGAAGGGGAACAGGCTGTTTGTAAGCAAGGCGACTTGCAATGGTCCAAACGCATCTATTTAAGTGGCAAAACAGAAATAGATAGTTTTCGTAAATGGTTTAGACACAAAATCAGCAATGAAAAGCAGCGAGAGTTGCTACCACAAATTGTGGCACGATTTGCACGGTTAGCCATTGATTTTGTTCGTGAGGAGGTTTTATGATTCCTCATCAACCGTTTTTTTATATTGCCCGTTTGGTTTTGGAAACTTGTACACCGCTATCTATTGCCAGTGGGCGCACCGATGGTATTGTTGATAATTTAATTGTACGCGATGCCAATGGTTTGCCTGCGATTCCAGGCTCCAGCTTGGCAGGTGTCTTGAGATATTTATATCAGCGTCATTATCAGGATGCTGATCAATTGTTTGGGGCAGAAGAAAATAAGCCTTCTTTTGTCCATGTTTCTTGGGGGTGTTTGCATAATAGCCATGATCAACCTATTGAGGAGTTGCTTGTGCCTAATGAGATACAAGATGTCGTCTTAAAAAATGCGCAACAATCCATGCCTATTATGCGTGATCATGTGAAATTGAATCATCGCAGCGTCAGTGATGCCGCCAAACAGAGCAAATTTGATCGGGTTAGCCTAACAACAGGACACCGTTTTAGTGTGGAGCTTTCGTTGTGGAGTGACCATGAAAATGAGCCTCGCTGGCAAAATTTGTTGAATTTGTTGCAAGGTTCTGATTTTCGGTTAGGGGGTGGCACTCGGCGCGGTTTGGGCAAATTAAAAATTGTGCGTTGTCATACTGGGCAATTTAATCTCTCAAATCCGGCACAATTTCAATTGTTCAGTGAATTAAGCCAATCTTTAGCAGATACCAAACATTTAGACTCCTTTAAAGCAGAGGCAAAGGATAATTTGCCAAAAATCAAGTTAGTGTTAACGCCAGTAGATGGTTATGGTTATCGTTTTGGGAGTGGTACAGAGCCTTTGGCTCAAAACAGTCAAGCCAACTTATTGACGGTGACTGAGCGTTGTATTGATTGGAACGGTGGCAAGGGGCAGCTCAGTCGAAAAAAGGTGCTGATTCCTGCCAGCAGTGTGAAAGGCGCCTTGAGTCATCGGGTTGCTTATTATTATAACGCTTTAACTAACCGTTTTGTTGAGACGGTGCAAGAAAGCGCCGCCACTTTTTTAGGAGAAAATAACGAGGCTATTAAAGCGCTATTTGGCTATGTTCAAGATAAAGCGGCACAGGTGGGTAGCTTGATATTTGATGATGTTTATTTGGAGCGGGATCGTTTGCAAGCGATTGAATATGCTCATAATGGGGTAGATCGTTTTACGGGGGGCGTGCGTGAAGGGGTGTTATTTTTTGAAGAAGTTTTGAAAGATAGTCAATCATTTCCACTGATCATCACGGTTGCGAATGAAGAGAAACCAGAACCGTTGATGTGGCAAGCTTTAGAGTTGGCATTAACTGATTTAGTGCAAGGGCGTCTTGCCTTGGGGGCTGGTGGTGGACGTGGACATGGGTATTTTAAGGGTAAGTGGGATCCAAAAGGGAAAAATTGGTTGAAATCCAAAGTCAGTGGTGTTGAAACGCCTAAGGTGTCTGTTGAGGTGGTTAAGTCTTCAGTTCAGAAAAAAGCTTCTGGGAAAAAACGTAAAAAAAATAAACGTCGCTAGCTAAGAACTACAAGGATTACATTTAAGAAGGGATAAGTCAAAACCCAAAAGAGGTTTATCCCTTCTTAAATATAATCTGTGTAGTTTTGTAACGAGAGTGCAAGATTATAGACTTGTCTCTAAATAATAAGGAGATTGTCCATTAGTATGTTAACGGTACCAAATCTTGCTCAACAAAAAAATATTGAGCGATTTAAGAAAAAAATACCATCAAACGCAAGGGAAAATATTGAAATATATCATCTTTCTAATGATGGCGTAGCTATACAAGCAACATCACCTGGTAAAGTACCAGGCTCAAAAGCGGTTTATGAGAAGCAAATTGATGTGAATGGTAAAACGATTCAATATACGAAAACGACGTATGATCCAAACGGTTTGATTGTTCATGTCAAAGATAAAATTAATATTGGAACATATCCATAGAGAAAAAAATGAGCAACAGAAAACAAGTATTACAAGCATTAATCACTTTTTCTAGTCCCCTAGAATTTTTATCTCAAGAATTAAGGCAATTTGAATGGGATTACGAAGGTAAACCTGTTATTGTTAAACCAATTCATATTGTGAAAATTATTAATCGTTTTTTGTCTGGCGATTTAAATGCTAAAGATGTCGAAGATTGGGCAAATCTGATTGAGTGTCGAGAAGATTTGGCGTTTAATCATGAGCAATTGGAAAAAATCATTTATGCACTTGCTAATCCCGAAATTGAAGGGGAATTGACAATGGCGCAGTGTCAAAAAATTTTTCAGGTTTTCTCGCCACCACCCATTCGGGAACGTCCTTATACACAAAAAATTGGTTTAGCTTTGGAGTGGGCACTCACATAAAGGATAATAAATCATGCAACCTAACGAATTACTAGAGGCACTTTCTAAATTAAAACCAGCCAAGGAGCTGGAAAAATTACGCCAAAAACCACTTAAACCCTGCAACTTAACGTTGATATCAGAATCTGCTCAAACCCCTCAAGCGGTGCGAGAAAAGCTGATGCGTTTTAAGCCTGAACAAGGGTGGTTATGTTTTCAGGATCAAGTTGAATACTTTCGCAAAGGTGAATCTGTGCCAGATTTCGGTATTGTTTTTTATGGGGAAGTTGTTAATACGCAAGGACAATCGTTACATATTCGTGAAAATGGACAAGGGGGGTGGGTATTGACGACTTATACTGAAAATCTCGAAGGTGATCAATATTTGGTGGAAAATGCGGCTTTTTTGGGTGAAAAGCATTTTGCACCTGCGCAATTATTTTATCGTGTTTATTGGCAGCATGATGAACAGCAGGGCTATCGTCAGTTTGCCGCCCGTTTTATGAGATTTTAAGGAGGATTTGTATGCCTATTACAGAAATTACGGCGCCTTATAACTTTGTACCTTTATCTCGTTGGGTATTTCAACCAGAGTGGGCACAAGATGTTTCTCATGATTTGCCATTTAGAGAGGCTGTTAGTGGTCATTTAGACCTTAAAATCACAGCACATACACCCATTTTGGTGGGTAATAAACAAATTAAAGCAACCAATTATTCGCCAGGTGAGGTGCATTTTTTTCAATTGCCGGCGCCTGATAATCGCTATGCCATTCCTGGTACCAGCTTAAAGGGTATGATTCGCAATGTGTTGGAAGTGGCGAGCTTTGGCAAAATGCAATTTGTGGATGATAGGCGCTTAAGTATCCGAGATATTTCAGGAAAAACGGTGATTGGTGATAATTATGTCATGGCTGGGCAAAAAGCGGGCTTTTTGCGTTTGCTAAAAGACAGCAGTGTGGAAATTATGCCTTGTGAATTTGTTCATATTTCTCATCGAGATATGGAAAAATCCTTGGGATTGGAACCGTGTATTTTTACTAAACAAAAAACCTTTACGGTTGGAGACAAATATGAGCACTGGTGCCAGCTGACTCATCAGGATTTATCTAGCTTGCCCCAAATCTCTTTTGATGTACACCATAGCTCAAATCTGGCTATGATTTCAGAAAAGGGGAGACACACCGGCACATTGGTTTTTACCGGGCAAATTAGCGATAAATGCCAAACAAATCGTCAAGGTAAGAAAAATAAGAGAGGGAAATACCGCGATTTTGTGTTTTATGACGCCAAAGAAAATGGTATAAAAGTTTCTCCTGAAACTTTTAAAGATTTTCTTTATATTCATGGAGACGAAAACGATAGTTCGACAGGCTCTTGGCGGAATTTTTGGCGAACACGATTTTTCAGTGGTCATCCCATACCCGTTTTTTATCATGAAGAAAAATATGAAGTCAAATCCATTGGACTGGCTTATATGTACCGGTTGGCTTATAACGCCAGCATTGGAGAAACGATTGATCACACCAGCAAAATTCATCGTGATCCAAATGGTTACGATTTAGCCGATTTATTGTTCGGCAAAATACATCCTGACAATGAGCATTCTCAGGAAAATTTAAAAAGCCGTGTCAGTTTTGGAATTGCCTTGTTGGAAGGTACACCGCAGTTGGCAGATCAAAGATTTTTACGACCCACTATTTTAAATGG
>CAYFOB010000099.1:0-746 GCA_964344525.1 uncultured Thiomargarita sp. | reverse complement strand
AGCCACTTATTTTCCCAACTATGTGCGACAAACGAACAATGACAAACTCAGAAAAGGCGCACAATATCGCACATATATGCAAGATGACAGCGAAATTCGTGGCTGGAAGCGTTATCCGGTGAGAAGATGGCAAGAAGTCCATTTACAATCTCTGGAAAGGGATCAACAAAACAACACAAGGGTTCAAATAAAACTTTTCCCTCTCAAAGAGGAGACCGAATTTAGGAGCACAATACGTTTTCATAATTTGTTACCGGTGGAATTGGGCGCCTTAATTTGGGCGCTCACTTGGGGCGGCGAGGAAAAATTGCGTCATAGCTTGGGCATGGGAAAATCCTTTGGTTTTGGGCAAGTCAGTATTGAGATAGTCAACGAGGATATTCGTCACATTTTAGCACCTGACAAAAAATTTAGCGCAGAACATTACCAAAAACTGTTTCAAGAGTGCATGCAAAATGCGTACAGCCAAAAGCACCGATCAGGACAGTGGGCAAACTCAACACAAATCCTGCAACTCAAAGCCATGGCAAATCCAAACCTCCCTTATGCGACAAGCGAAAAGCTTAAGCATATGCGGCTGAGTAATAAGGAGTTTGTGGAGGCGAAACAGCAAGGGTTGGTATTGGGGGAATACTCAGCATCATCACAATTTTAGCCTGGGAGTGCAAGTGAACACTCCAATACGGATCCTTGGGAAATTAACTTTGTTGCCTTATCTTCCAAAACCGTCGGGTATTTATCTAATT
>CAYFOB010000098.1:2571-10207 GCA_964344525.1 uncultured Thiomargarita sp. | reverse complement strand
TTTCTGAAAAGGTAAAGAGTCTTCTCTCATTTTTTTCCAAAACAGCCTCTAACATTTTGCTGAGAACTAAAAAATGAAATACTTAAATACTGATCCCTCTCGCATTGGCGCAGAAGATGCAGAAGATGTACAAGCCGCTTCTGAAGTGTTAGAACAAAAATTAGCTGATATTGACAATCAGCTCGCACAATTGTCTGAGACAGATGCCATAAAACGTGCCGAACTTCTGTTAAATTATGGACGCACCGGTTTAGAATTGCAAAAAAATTTTGAAGCTTGGCAAGTTGGGCAAGAAGCTTTTAATATTTTTGTCGCCGCAGAAAATTGGGAAGGGGCGGTACTCGCATGTGATGTGATGTTTGCCGCTGAGCAACCAGATTCATTAGTTGCTTTGGGCAATGGCGTTTGGTTAGCGGTGACTTTTCCTATTGATCCAGAAATCAGCGTTGTCATGCTTGAGCATATTGTTGATGAAACACCTGATGAGTCAGATGGTGGCGCTGTCGCAGCCGCAGCCGCACATTATTTAGTCGATTTACGTGCAATCGGAAAAGATCGTGAAAATTTATTATTTTTCACCAATCAATTATTAGCAACAGTGGCCCGTCGCCATAGCAATGTTGAAAGTCAAACGGATTTTGAAGCGTGGATCAAAAAACTTGAACTGAATTCCCCTGACCATTTTTTTGGGCGTTTAGCGCAAGTGCTCAATGTGATGGTGCAGGATGATTGGTGGGTGGATAGAGAGGCGTTGAGAGCGAAATTGCCAGCTGATTAACTGCAAAGCGCTGCACTCCAACTAATTGGAGTGCTTTGCACAGTTCAAATTATTTCCTAACGTCCTGAAAACGATAATGAATTTCGTCGTAAATAGGATTATTGCACGTTGCAGGTTGCACTTGACGCTTGATCTTAGCATCATCCATGGCTTTTTGCCTATCATCCGCGCACCACACAGACACCATCTTGTTATAAGTGGGTGAACCAACACCCGCACGCGGAAAAGCCAAATAACGCACTTTGATACCCGCTTTATTGAGCTGATCGATTTCTTTGTGGACTCTGACACAATATCCACAATCCACATCAGTAAACACATTAATCGTGTCCCAACTGCCTTTTTTGGGCGCAAAAACAACCATATCAGCCTCATCAATGGCATTAATGGCACTAATGCGCAATTCAGTACGTCTCTCTTCAGTCAAATTTATATCATTTTCATGAAGATCCCCCTTCACTAAATACTTACCATCTGCGCTGATGTAAATGAGCTTAGCACCAACCACCGCTTCGTATAATCCTGCAATAGGTGTCAGTTTTATGGAAATTTTATTGGCATTTGCTTCATCAAAGTGACGTTGTGCGGCTATTGTAACAACGCTAGGGATAGCGTCAGCAACAGCAGATTTTTCAACAACTGATAAACCAACAACCAACAAAGCCACCATCAGATAAATACGCATAATAAAACCCTCTTAAAAAAAATTAATCTCGAAAATTAATGAATTGTAGCGGCAAACCCATATCTTTTTCGCGTAACAAAGCAATAATTTGTTGCAAATCATCACGTTTTTTTCCTGTGACACGCACCTGCTCTCCTTGAATTGACGCTTGTATTTTGAGCTTAGTGTCTTTTATTGTCTTGACAATTTTTTTTGCAACATCCTTATCTATACCTTGCTTAACTGTCATTGACAAACGTGCCCGACGATTTTGGATTTCAGGTTGCCCCGCTTCTAATGAAGCTATATCAACATGACGTTTTGCCAATTTTTTATGCAAGATATCCGTGATTTGGTTTAGTTGAAATTCATTTTCAGCATGTAAAATTAAAGTCTCTTCATTATCTTCAACATGCGCATCTGAACCTTTAAAATCAAATCGCGTAGACAATTCTCGATTGGTTTGATTGACAGCATTAGACAGCTCGTGCAAATTCACTTCTGAGACAATATCAAAGGACGGCATAACGATTTCCACCCGCTAGTTTTTTTTGGCAACAATCTTCTCCTTAATACGCGCAGCCTTACCACGTCGGTTACGCATATAATAAAGTTTAGCACGTCGCACATCACCGCGCCGCTTAACTTCAATGGCATGAATCAAGGGGCTGTGAGTCGGAAACACCCGCTCGACGCCCTCGCCATGGGAAATTTTGCGTACCGTAAAAGCCGAATTTAATCCCCGATTACGCTTAGCAATGACTAACCCCTCAAAGGCTTGTAAACGTTCCTTCTCACCCTCTTTCACCTTGACTTTGACGATAACAGTATCACCGGGACTAAAAGGGGGGATTTCTTTTTTCATCTGCTCTTGTTCTAACTGGGCGATGATATTTGTCATTGATCTATTCTCCTTTGGTAAAAAATAAAAAATAAAAACCCTAATAACTACACGGATTACTTTTAAAAAAGGATAAGGAACGTGAATGAAACAACTTATACATGCCCGTTCCTAAGCACCCTGCTTTTGACGGTGCCCGTAAATAATCCGTGTAGTTATTAAGGTTTTATTAAGCGTTTTTCCAACAGCGCAGGATGCTTACGCCATGTTCGTTTCAAAGCTTGTGTCTGTCGCCAACGGGCAATTTCAGCATGGTTGCCAGATAGCAACACAGCTGGCACCCTTTGCCCATCAATTTCTTCGGGTCGCGTATAATGCGGATAATCCAATAAACCAGCATAAAACGAATCTTCAACCGCTGACTCTTCATGCCCCAACGCGCCCGGCAACTGGCGCGTCAAAACATCAACAATCACCATCGCAGCCAACTCGCCACCGCTGAGTACATAGTCACCTATCGACCATTCTTCATCAATATCCTGCTCTATCAAGCGCTCATCAATCCCCTCATAGCGACCAGCCACCAGGAGCAAACGCTGGTAACTCAACAAAATCCGCACCCCCGCCTGATCCAAACGACGACCTTGTGGTGACAAATAAATGACCCGCGTGTCGCTACCCATTGTTGCAACAGCGCCTCTAATTGCTGCCCTAAGCGGTTGTACCTGCATAACCATACCAGGACCACCGCCATAAGGCCTATCATCAACACGACGATGTTTATCTTGGGTAAAATCTCTTGGATTCCAAGTAGATAGCTGTAACAGCTCTTTTTCAAGAGCACGCGCGGTGACACCGCCACAACGCAGCGCATCAAGCATCTCTGGAAATAGGCTAATAACACCGATATGCATAACAACTAAAAATCCTCATCCCAATCCACCCACAAAACGCGTTGCGCCAAATCAACTTCAAGCACCACTTGCTCAAGCAAAAAAGGAATTAAGCGCTCACGTTCACCTTTAACAACTAAAACATCATTAGCCCCAGTTTCAAACAAATAATCCACTTGACCCAAAATAACACCCTCGCAATTTTGCACCGTCAAACCGACCAAATCTGCCCAATAATATTCACCCTTTGACGTGGGGGGCAATTGTTCGCGATCAACCGCAATTTCTGCGCCAAGTAAACGGGCAGCCTCATTGCGATCCTGGATAGCTTCCAAACGTGCAATAATGCCCTTACCATGCGCCTGTCCTTCGCACACAGACACCGTTTGCCATTGTCCATGCAGACACAATTGCCAAGGCCAATAATTAAGAATATTGGTTATTGGCGTGGTGTATGAAAAGACTTTAACCCAACCATGCACCCCATAAAAACCACTAATTCGTCCGATCACCACCCGCATATCAATTACAAAGTAGCGTTTTCGCTTTCAACAGCCTCGGTTGAAACATTTTCTGCAGCAACCTCTGCGACAGGGGCTGCGGGCGCATTTTTGGCATACTGCTTTATCAAGTGACTCACTCTCTCAGTCGGTTTGGCCCCAGTGCCCAGCCAATGCTGAACGCGCGGTAGATCAAGACGCAAAGACACCTCCTTGCCAACAGCAACAGGATTAAAAAAGCCCAAACGCTCAATATACCGCCCATCACGGCGATTACGCGAGTCTGTAACAATAACATGATAAAATGGACGCTTTTTAGCGCCACCACGACTTAAACGAATAGAAACCATGTTGTACCCTATGACAAAATGAAAATCGATCATTATATAATTGTTAATAGTTAATTGTTAGTGGTAATTTTATTTTTTATTACTTATCCCATTAGCGCTCACAAAATATTACTTTTTGGGAACAGAAAAATGAAAAAAAACCATTACTAAAAAGTAACAAAATGACTCATCCAGCAAAACATCAAGGCGTCAAAAATAGGTTATCAGTTAACACATGTTAAATATTCAAAAAACGATTTCCCCAAAAGAAAAATCATATAGGTGGAATTGTAACCATTCATCATTCAAAATCCACCGTTTATCTTGTCAATTATCACAACACTTTCATGCATGTAATAACATTTATATAATAGAAAAATTCTATTTAAAAAAAAGAGCTAAGGTTTATCCCTTTTTTATTTCAAACCTGCCAGGTCCAAATCTCGCTTGGTGGCCGCCTTTGACCGGCAGGTCTGGTGTGTGAAATTATTTTTCTGAAAAACTATATATGTATTGGAGGAGAACGATGAAAACGCTACTGAAAAGCGTACTAACAGGCGGATTATGCCTATTATTTTCGGCGCTGGCAGTGGCAAATCCCTTAACAAAATTGAGTGAACAAGACCAAACCACACTATGGAAACAAATCCATGCCGTGATTTATCAATTTCACGAAAAGGATGGGATTTTTACTGCCAACAACGCTAAGCAACAACTACATGCTCGCATCACCCCATCAATGGTGCAAGTGAAACCACGTCAAGCCGACTGGCAATTGAGCCTGACCCTGAGCGCTTATGGCTATGGTGATCAACTAAAAACCGTGCAAGCGGGACGTACTGTGATAACTGAACGGGGCCTAGAATCACAACACCCCGGGATAACTGAATGGTATGTCAACAACTCGCAGGGACTCAGACAAAACTTCACCTTGAACCAACCGCCAGGGCAACAGCGCTCCAAACCTTTGCGCGTCGCATTGCGTGTGAATGGTGATCTTCGCCCCCAACTTTCTGCAAATAAACAAACTATCCATTTGACCAATCAAGGTGGTGACGCCGTATTGCATTATAGTGGCTTGTATGTTTATGACGCAGACGAAAAAGCGCAACCTGCACACTTTACGCTTGCTGATGGGCAAATTGTTATCGAGGTCGATGATAGCCAAGCACGTTATCCCCTAACAATAGACCCAGTGCTTTACACCCAACAAGCAGAACTGACAGCAGGCAACGACGCTGCTGCTAGAGATCTGTTTGGTTTTGCAGTGGCAGTAGACGGCGACACTGCGCTGGTCGGTGCGCCTGAAGACGATGAAAATGGTTTAGATTCAGGGTCAGCTTATGTGTTTGTGTTCAATGGCACAAACTGGGTGCGACAAGGCAACAAGCTCATACGACGGGCTAGAAGGTGATCATTTTGGTTATTCCGTGGCGTTATCTGGGGATACCGCGTTGGTGGGCGCAAAAGGCGATGACAGTAATGGTAAAGATTCAGGTTCGGCTTATGTCTTTGTGCGTGATGGTAGCACATGGAGCCAGCAGGCTAAACTCTTTGCTAGCGATGGTGAAGTGTGGGATGAATTTGGTGGTGCTGTCGCAGTAGATGGCGACACTGCCTTGGTGGGGGCCTCTAGAGCTGATCGGGACACTGCCCGGGAGTCCGGTAAGGTTTATGTATTTGTGCGTAGCGGAACGAGTTGGACTCAAAAACCAGAACCGCTGACAGCCCAGGACACCAGAAAAGATTGTGATTTGAAATATACTGGCGAAATGTTTGGTTATGCCGTGACGCTCTCTATTGGGAGCAAAACAGCGCTGGTGGGAGCCCCATACGGCGTCGTCTTCGATGATGTTACGTGCGATAAAAAGAATTCTGGTTTGGTTTACGTGTTTAATACAGACGACTGGAGTCAGAAAAAACTCATACCCGAACTTGACGATGGGGATAATTGGGATAAAAATGATCTGGAAGAGTTTGGTAGTGCAGTGGCCTTTTCTAATAATACTGGCCTGGTAGGGGCCCCTGCTAATAATGATAGGGGCAACAATGCCGGTTCTGCTTACGTGTTTGTGTACGATGGCAGTAATTGGGAACAACAAGCAAAACTCACTGCGAGTGATGGGGCAAGTTCGGATTACTTCGCAAGGTCCGTCGCGTTATCCGGTGACACTGCTTTGATAGGTGCAGCTGGAGACGATGATGATGGTTCCAATTCCGGTTCTGCTTATGTGTTTAAGCGTAGCGGTACCAACTGGACACAACAACCCAAACTCACAGCAAATGATGGTGCTCAAGGAGATGAATTTGGTTGGTCTGTGGCACTCTCTGGTAACACGCTTCTAGTGGCAGCACGCCGTGATGATAATACTGATGAGCTCGTAGATGCGGGTTCAGCTTATGTATTTATACCAACAGCACAAAGTATTCAATTTTCAGCGAGTACCTTTGAGGTCCAAGAAAATGAGCAATCAGTAAATATCACTGTGACCCGTAGTGGGGGAAATAAAGGTACTGTGAATGTGGACTATAAAACCATTGATGGTACTGCTATTGCTGGTAGTGACTACGAAGCCGTGACAGGTACCTTAACATGGGCAGAGCTTGATACTGATGACAAAATTATCACCATCAACATCATAAATGACCTGGAATTGGAAGGCGATCAAACCTTTCAAATAGAGTTGGAAAATCCAACGCCTCCCGCTAATGTTGGTGTAGGCTCCCCAGGCAAGACAACCATAACAATTAAGGAAGCAAGCCCTCCTAACAAACCGGTGTTGCTTGCCCCAACGGGTACCGTCGCTGAAACCCGACCAACTTACCAATGGGAGGCAGTGCCAGAAGCCAAATCCTATTTATTATATGTGAGTGACTCCTTATTGGGGACACAACATATCTATGATTGGTTGTCGGAGTCAGAAGCCAATTGTCCTGGCGGTTCAGGTACTTGCACAATAACACCGGCCACACCACTTAATCCAGGTAATGTTTGATTTTTCCAACAGAAACTCTTCTTCCCACAAAATCCGTTTATAATACCTATAAATGGGATGCAGTGCCCACTGCCACTTGGTATCACATCTGGGTTAATGATTCATCTAACAAAGTGGCATTCAAAAGTTGGTACACTGCCAGCGACACAAATTGTGCTTTGGGAACAGGTACTTGCGAAATAGAAATCAACCCCGAGGCGGCGGGTTATCCCAATTTCCCAAAAAATTATATGGAATATACTTGGTGGGTACGGGCTTGGAATCAAGCAGGTTCTGGGGACTGGAGTGATCCAGCTTTAAGCTTCATTATTGGACCACCACCTGCCGCAGTGCTGCTATCCCCCAATGGCGATAGTGATAACAATACCCCACCTTTTTCTTGGAATGCCGTATTTTCGTCTGAACAATACTACCTCTGGATTCAAGTTGATGGGGGGGCTATTGTCCACAATAAGTGGTATAAAGCCAGTGAATTGAATTGTGGAAATGGTCAAGGTGACTGCCGGAAAGAATCCCCAATATCCTTAGCAAAAGGGGATTATATTTGGTGGGTACAAACTTGGAATAGCACCGGCTTTGGCGCATGGAGTAATGGTATGAAATTTGCCGTTACCACAGACCTGGGAGCAGATGAT
>CAYFOB010000098.1:895-2561 GCA_964344525.1 uncultured Thiomargarita sp. | reverse complement strand
AACCAACCTATAGATGGGAGAAAGTTAATCACGCCACTTGGTATCACCTTTGGGTCAACAATAGTGCTAATGTTGTTCAAGTTAGGGAATGGTTAAAAGTGGGTAGCACCGACAACGATATGGATTGTAATGCTGATACCTGCTCAATAAAAATCGGCACCCTGACACCTGGAGACTATACTTGGTGGATTCAAACTTGGAATGAAAACGGGCATGGTCCTTGGAGTAAAAGTTTGGACTTTACTGTAGAATAAGTACCCAGACACAAATTTGACGGTATTTAGGAGTCCAAAATAAATTTTGAACTCCTAACACCATAAAACTCATAATTCAGGACTGGAGCGTTAAATTTCATATTCTTTTGTGGTTTATTTTTTTCCCCATTAAGCCAACAACAAATACCATTTGCTTTCCGAAATGGTATTTGTGATTTTTTTTTAAGAGCTTAGGACTTACGCATTGACAATAAATTTTTAAGCGATTTACCCTTGAATGAGTTTTTTATATCAAATCAATTATTTAAAAAATAAAGTGTTACAACTTCCTATAACTACAGGGATGAGTTATAAAGAGGATAAAGCCTAGGTTTTATCCAACTGAATTTTTTCGTTCCAAGCTTAGCGACTATGGCTTGTGAACAAGGATGCGTAACATGACTTATTCATACAAAAAACCTTCAACCACTCAGAGCAAAAAAACCATGAAAACGCAATTTCAAAGCGTTCTGATCGGCGGTTTATGCATGCTACTCTCGGCGGTTCCCGCAGCGGAACTCACTAATCAACCCGCACTGCAAATCTATCAATTTTATGAAGTAGACAATAATTATTTCGCCGACAACGCCAAACAAAAATTACAAGCACGTGTTACTAAAGAATCCGTGCAAGTCACACAGCATCAAGCTGATTGGCAATTCAATATGAGCCTCAATGCCTATGGCTACGGTGATCAACTGCAAACCGTGCAAGTAGGACATACCATGAAAACAGAACAGGGAGTAGAATCCCAACGTGGTGAAATAACTGAATGGTATATCAACAACTCGCGTGGTGTTAAACAAAACTTCACTTTACATAACCCACCTGGAGAACAAAACACAAAACTGCTGCGTGTGGCGCTGCGTATCAACAGCAATCTTCGCACCCAATTAGCAGCAGATCAGCAAACGGTTTTCCTGATTAATGAAAATGGTGAAACAGTATTACATTATGGCGGATTATATGTTTACGACGCAATAGAACAAACATTGCCTGCACACTTTGCACTTGCTGATGAACAAATTATTATTGAAGTAGACGATAGCCAAGCTCACTATCCGATTACCATAGACCCTTTGTTTTATACACAACAAGGCAAACTCATCCCCGATGATGGGGCAGAAAAAGATTGGTTTGGTTCAGCAGTGGCGCTGGATGGTGATACAGCACTGATGGGGGCTTATGGGGATGATGACAAGGGGGATAAATCAGGCTCAGCTTATGTGTTTGTGTACAACGACACAGAATGGAAACAACAGTCCAAAATCACCCCTAATGAGGGTGCAGCAGGAGATCGTTTCGGTAAAACCGTGGCGCTGGACGGTGACATTGCGCTGGTGGGGGCCTATGGGGATGATGATAAGGGCAACGATTCAGGTTCGGCTTATGTGTTTCTGCGGAATGGTACA
>CAYFOB010000098.1:0-885 GCA_964344525.1 uncultured Thiomargarita sp. | reverse complement strand
CCAACTTCACAGCCAGCGATGGGGCAGAGGGGGATCAATTCGCTTTTGCTGTGACACTCTCTGGCAACACAGCGTTGATAGGCGCACCCGGAGATGATGACAAGGGTGTGGATTCCGGTTCGGTTTACCTGTTTGGCACAGACGGAACACAACAAGCCAAGCTCACCGCAGAAGATGGAACAACCTATGACAGATTTGGTTGGTCCGTGGCATTGTCAGGCAACACCATATTGGTAGGTGCGCCTGCTGACAATGAGAAAAGCGATAAGCCAGGGTCAGCTTATGTGTTTGTCTATAACGGCACAAACTGGCATCAACAAGCCAAACTCACAGCGCCTAACAACAATACAACCTTTGATGGATTTGGTTGGTCCGTGGCATTGTTAGACAACACAGCGTTGGTGGGTGATAGATCAGGCTCAGCTTATGTGTTTGTGTACGATGGCACAAATTGGAGCCAACCAACCAAACTCACAGCAACTGATGGAATGGTTGGAGACGAATTTGGTTCTGCAGTCGCACTGTACGGCGACATGGCCCTTGTGGGCGACCACGGAAACATTGAAAATGGCTCATATTCAGGGGCGGCTTATGTATTTAAGCGCAATGGTACAAATTGGGATCAGCAGTACAAGCTCATGCCCGGTGACGTGAAAGTCGATAGCTATTTCGGTCAAGCAGTGGCCTTGTTTCGCAACAGAGCATTAATCGGTGCTTATGGAAACAATGATAAAGGCTTTATGTCAGGAACTGCTTATGTGTTTGTGTGGCAAAGTGTTCAATTTTCAAAGGGCACTTATAAAACAAAAGAGGGGGATGGTTCTATTACCCTGTGCGACAATAAGGTTGTTTAATTTCACTGTTGAGCATTAACCAAATGACTTA
>CAYFOB010000097.1:0-10247 GCA_964344525.1 uncultured Thiomargarita sp. | reverse complement strand
GGTGCGGTAACATCAATTGTGATTGGATTGGCATCACCAATACCTAAATTAGGCAATACACAAGATACAACGCCACCAGACTCATTACATGTCCAATCCGTCCCACTGGCACTAACAAAGCTCACACCACTAGGCAAAGTATTTTCAATATGCACATTCTCTGCATCATGAGTACCGGCATTGTTAACTGTTAACACATAACCAAAATCACTCCCTACCAAAATCGGATCACCCGAATCCACCAAAGTCAACGACAAATCCGCTTTTTCCGATGGAATAACCTTCGTTCCTTCGCTCACACTATTGTTATTAAGCGCTGGATCGCCTGTACCTGATGTGACTGTTGCTTGATTTGTTATATCCCCAGCGACAGGCGGTGCCGTAACATTAATCGTAATCGGATTCGCATCACCAACACCCAAATTAGCCAGCACACAAGACACAACGCCGCTAGACTCCTCACATGTCCAATCCGTACCCCCGGCACTGACAAAGTTCACACCATCGCCTAAAATATTTTCCACATGCACGTCACTTGCCACATCTGGACCCAAATTGCTCACAATTAGCGCATAACTAAACGCCTCAGAAGCATAAACAGGATCAGCAGAATCCGTGACAGCAACCAATACATCACTTTGACAATTATTTGTTAAAAAGGGACTTGGAGCCGCTACCAAATGTTGATTAGTATTACGTTGACCACCGGCGCCATTTTCACAACGCCCCATCGAATGACTTATGCCACCTTCACCCATTTGCGGCTCATCAGGATTTAGCAGAGACAGCAACCCAACATCATCTTCGCTGCCATAAACCAAAGCATCCACCAATTTAAACGTCGTAACGGGCGTTCCATCAGGAAAATCAGTCGCATTACCAATATAAAGTGCCACCGCATCTGCACCGTCAGCTAACCAATCACTCTCTAGAACCGTTAAATCAGCCTCTGCAATCTCACTGCCACCAATCACAAAATAACCATCACCATTAGTCATCAAACCATCCAAATCAAAAGCCTTGTAGGATTGATCAAGTTCGCCATTAAACAACACAAGCACCAAACTATCTAATGGACTATTTCCAACGCCACCATCGTAAATCTCAATAAATTCCTGGTTTTCTGGACTTGCCACCAAGGCATCTACCTCATTAATCACAAATAATGGCATCGCCTCCGTGGGATTCGTGCCAAAAAGACACTCCTCTAAATCAGACAAACCATCACCATCAAAATCGGAGCGCCCATCCCTATCCAAATGACCAAAATATTGCATTTCGCAAGTATCCAAAACGCCATCACCATCAGAATCTTCACTGATGGAATACACCGTAATTCGCGCAACTTGTGACGTTTCAAAACTTTCATCAACGGCTAAAAAGGTAATATCATAATCTCCCGCTTGCCCTTTAACCGGTGTCCAATCAAAAATCGCTTGCCCATCGCCTTCCATCGAAAAACTGGCACCAATTGGCAACGATGTGGCAGAAAGGGTGGGAATTGTGCCATTAGGATCAGTGGCTTCGACTAAAAAGGAAATTTGTTGATTTTCGCGTGTGCTCCTATCTGGAATAAAATGCAAAACCGGTGGAAGCGGCGTTTTATTGACGGTATCCAACGTAATGTCATATTGCCCAGTACTATTACTATCAAAGATATTAATAAAATAATCCCATTCGGTCTCGTTACGCTCTTTAGATAACCAAACATTGTCTATTGATAACAATTTGCCATCAGAACGCACAGCATAATCAACCGCTTTGCTACCCATCAAAGGATCAGGCACTTTGACATATAAAAAGCCAGCCGTCGGTGGTGCCGTTAGTGTATAAGTTGTTTGTGAACCGGTTTGTCCTGTTAATTGCAAAGTTGCATGATTAGATTGATCATTGGCTTCGGTATCCAACCCATGAGATTCATAAACCCGTAAAATATCCCCATCTTTGGCTAAAAAGTCACGAATATTGTCACGCCCGGGCAAATCAACCAATACATCTTTAACCAGCGTATGCGTATTGGTTGCTTTCAACAAGGAGGTTAATTCTCCGCCTAATTCATCAGCATGATAAAATTCGGCTGTAAATTCGGTAAATTGCCCTGAAAGCGTTGTAATCATTTCCCAACGCCCAACGCCACTTTTTCCGGCATTGATGTCACCAAAATCAATCAATAAACTGGGTGTAGTGGCTTGATTGTTAACACTGCTACCTATGATTTGAAATCCAATGACTAAACCTTGATTATTTTCAACAATACGGGGCTGTGCAGAATCAATTTTGAGTTTAAGTGCATCACCATATCCATCATTTTTGACACGCACGCCTAAGGTAAAAGGCACTGACGGTTCAATTTCTGGCGTAAATGCATCATCTCCATAAACTTCGCGTGGTAAAAAATAGTCAAGTGTTAGCTCAGGCTGTGGTTTGACGAAAATGTAGTCAGGAGAAACGGTTGTCGTATTTTCCTCACCTCCCATCGTATAATTTAAGGTGGCGCCAACGTAGTATAAGGTGCCAGAAGGTATAGCGCCTCCAGAACCAGGGGCAGGAATAATTAGCCAATGAATGTCGGCACTAGAAGACGGTGCCACGGTTCCACTTCCACTGATGTCGTTAATGCCTTCCATAGAATCAACCCGAATAAAAAATAATGCTTCGGTATCTTCAGGATTAGAGGTGGCACGAACACTGTTACCATTTTCATCAGCAAAAGAGACGTTAATTTCTACATTTTCTAATTGAATATTTGTTAAGCCGTTGTTAATGCGCATGTGTGCGTCAAAGGCTTGGCGTTCTATAGTCAGCTCTTGTTTTATTTCTATTTTGACGACGGCGCATAGTGATTCTTCTGCCCAGGAGTCGATGGGTATTAATAGTATTGATAGAAATAGTATTAGTTTTTTCATGTGTTGTACTTATTATCTGTTGTTACGCACGAAGGTTCCAAAACCACACACAAATAACTACAAGGATTACATTTAAGAAAGGATAAGTCAAAACCTTATTATAGCTAGTTTTTCTGGTTTTCACTGCTCTTTTGATAAAATTCATGGTCACTCACCCAAGTAATTAATCTCATTAAAAATGCTTTATCTACAAAATGTGTTGTTCTTGTGATTGGGTCTTCTATCCAATACCAACCATTTTGATTCACATCTTTAAACATTGGTCGAGTATTTCCTGGTACCAAAGTCACTTGAGGACCACCGTTTGTCATATACTCAAGATGTATTCTATCCAACCAGCCTTTCATTTCAATCATTCCTTCAGTCAAAATAACACCTGCACTTTTTGGCGTGAGGTTGACCAAGATTTTTTCTTGACTTTCTCACGAATAGAAAGTGTTGGTACTTCGTAAGTGCCAAGTGTTTCCTGAACTTTAATGGTATCTGTTGCGACTTCTAATTCACCTTTAAACCACGTTTTGATTTGACTAAACAAGTCACTCACTCGATTTAAATAAAGTTGGATTTTTTGGTCATTAGTGTATTGTTCATTTATGGTATTCATAATAGATAATATTTGGACTATTTTTGTTCATAATTTTAATTTTTTAACCAGTCACAAATGCTATAACCCTCTGCCAATAAATTCGTTTCAAATTCTCTTGCAACTTTAAGATGTAAAAAACCATTTTTTTTTCCTTTTTGGCAAATCTCAAGCAAATTTTGCATCCGTTTTTTGGCATTATGAACAGCATTATTCTTTTCTATCAAGTTTTCTTTTACGGCAACACGTACACCATTTATAATATGATCGCTATGAGATTCGGCAAAAATTTGGACACCATTTTGGGCAGCAAGTGCCATTAATTTTCCAATTGCCGCTTGTCCCTTGGGATGTAAATGTGATTCAGGGTTTTCAATCAAAATTAAATCACCGGGTTGCGCTGTTAATAAAACGACGATCAATGGCAAAACATAGGTAATCCCAAACCCAACATTGATTGGCAAAAAATCATTGGTGTATTCATCTAAGGTTTCAAATTGAATCCCCATTCGTATCAAATCAGCACCTATCTCATCTAACTTGATTTTAGTTCCTGGACTGATTTCACTCAGCCAGGCATCCGTTTGATGCGATAAAATATCTGAATCACTGTTAGGATGCCATAAATTTTGATGGCTGATTTTTTCACTTGTTCCAAATTCTGATAAATAATGTGCTACATATTCTCCTTTGATACCAATATTCCTGTTTCGCGTCACTTCAAATTCCGATTTTTGATAAACTTTTTGAGGACTTAAGTGTTCTGCCGATAAATATTTGAATTGATGTGTAAAAAGCGAAACTTGTTGCAATTCAAACTTGGATGATGCCAATGGCAAAATATCGGTTTTAGGTTCATATCGAAATTGCCAATTAAATTCTGCGCCTTTGGCATATTTTATGGCGATTATCATTAATTCATCAGAAGCCGCCTTTTGATAAAAAGCATCTTTGCCGCTGCCTATGGTAACGAGGTTTCCGCCTTGTAACAACAAACCTGTATTTTGTAGGGTGCCTTTAAAAAAGGATTGTCTCAGCAACAGAAAAATTTGCAATAAAGACGATTTTCCCATGCCATTCATCCCAAAACACAAATTGAGGTTTGTGGGTTTCAGATAAATGTTTTTTAATGACTTAAAATTTTTAATGTTGATATAATTAATCATTATTCAAGATTTTGTTGATCAGATTATTGATTTTTTGAAAACGAATCAGGGCATTATTTTTATCAGTCGCGGCAGAGCCAATCGCCTTAAAAAAAGATTCATCCTTATTTAATAAATCAATAAATTCTTGCTTCACAAGTTCAGCATTTTTAATAAGCATAGATTGCTCTTTTTTTGTCAAATTTGACAATAAAACAGACCAAACTTCAAAAAGCGCTTTATTTAGACGGTTTCTTCTTCCGCCGTCATCATATATTTTCCTGAAAGCAACTTTATCAAATATTTTTTTTGCCATTATCATTGAGACTCTGAAATTTTCTTTGATTGTTGCTAATTGATCAGGATTCAGAGTGTTTAGTTCAGACATGGCTAAATTGAGATAAGTTTCCAAATCTCCCGAATATTCATTGACTGGAGACAAATAAAAAGCAATAAACCGCGTGACAAAATCTCGATCTAACATTCTTTCGGTTGGAATAGAATACGTTGTTGCCTCCTTAAATTCTTCCAATTGTGATAATTCACGAACAAAATTGGCTGGGGTTCCTTGATTCAAAGCATGTCGAATTTCCGCAGGTTCTAATACCAATCCCCCCGTATTGATTCGTTTAAAAATGTTGTATTTCACATCAAGTGGCGTACCTGGATTGATAATATAAACCGTAATTTCATGTTCTTCAATTCTTCTTTGAAGATCACGTGGTAATTCCTCAAATGTTTTATCATTAAACTGCTGCAAATATTCCAAATTTTCTAATCGAAGTGTTTTTTTAATGACAAAATTATTAAAGGTACTAATCCGCTGTAAACCGTCAACCACCAACCATTTATTATCATCACTGCCATCAAAATAAAAGGCAGGCAAAGGAAAACGAATAAGAATAGATTCAATCAATCGGCTTTGTTGGGTATTATTCCATAAATCCGCGCTTCGTTGAAATTCGGTTTGCAAGTCTATCTCACCATTTCTGAGCCGACGAAAAATCGCTTCCAATATCATTTGTTTGGTTTGGATGTCTATTTTCTTCGGATTAAATGGTTTGACTATATGTGAAGAAATTTCTACTTGATCGTTATTCATTTTTGGCTCAGGGCTTTATAACAAACATTATCGGAAAGAAAAAAAATCCATGTAGGGTGGAATTGCGTAGCAAAATCCACCAATTTAACCGTGGTGGATTTTGCTACGCAATTCCACCCTACACGAACTAACCTCAACGATCCATCCTCACACTCAACCCCTCTCCAACAGCCCAAAACCTCGAAAATTTCACCAAATCTGATTCCTCATAAATAATACGCATCGCAATATAATCCGATTGCTGATCCATAAAAACTTTATTTTGGGGATCAGCAAGATGCCATTTGCCATCCTGATAAAATTCCGCCCAATTGTGATAATCTTTTGGCTTTAAAATCGCATCATCACCATAAACATAACCCCCAATACCTCGCGTAGGTATCCCTTTTATTCTGGCAAGTGCCGTAAATAAATACATATATTCTGTACAATCGCCACTTTTTTCGCGCAAAGCATAAAGTGCGCCCCGATTTTCACGAATATAGCCAGCATATTTAATATGTCTAGCCACCCAGTTAAAAATCTGGCGGCTGGTAGTTAACCTTGAAGCGGTTTTTTGTAAAGATTTGTGTGAAATCTCAACAAATGGCTCTTCCCCAAGAAACCTTTGCAGATTATTTTCAGCCATGGGTTTAACTTCTTTTGTTAGCATTAATTTTGTGGTCACATTCACCATTTTGCTGGCATAAGGAGGTATGTTTACAAATTCAAAATGCAAAATTTGATTACCCAACTGATCCGTCAAAACCTCAAACGGATGCGAGGCGTCAATATGTACGACTTTTTGGGTCCCTGTTTCTTTAACGGGCGCATGTGCCCAAAAATTGGCTTTTTTAAGTACACGATTTCCCGTATTTTTTAATGTAAAACTGTAACGTAGTATGCGTGGTATTTCAATAATTGGCGCTGGTACCACCGGTTCTAATCTTGCAGGCTTTGGTGCTGACTTCACCGGTTTTGGTACCACCGGCTCTGCCACCTGCCGCGTCTCATTTTGCCAAAGCACAAAAGCTGCTAATATTCCAACAAAACATAAAATAATTAACAAAACTTTTTTCATGGTTGACATCGACGTTGGTTGCATGCCAACTGATTTCGCGCAACAGACATAGCCGTTTGCCGAAATTGTTGATAAGCCTGTGTACCTCCAATCAGATAAAAAGTATTCATTAAATCGGTGTGACGTAATAAAGCTTCTATTTTTGGATAATTATCTCCTTGCGCACTGGTTATTAAAATATAAGGTGAGCTTTTAGTTTGCTGTTTAAGTTTTGTTACAAAGTGAGGAGTGATAGGCAAATTAAGAGTTTGTGGTTGCGGATTGTCCGAAACATTAACGATTAACCAATGCTCATAATCACGCTCAACAAAAAATTGGGCAGGTGTGATTTTGTTTAAATGACGTTGATTGCCAGAACCAATTTGCTTACTCCATTGAATGAGTCCACCGTCTAAAATGGACACTTTTTTAAAATCTGTGAGGGTAGAAGCCATTTTTTCTAATTTTTTATAGCTATGGCCTTCATTAACAAGAATCAGGTGTTTTGATTTTAAAAAGGTTTTTGTTTTTAATAAATGAGGGGGGATATTTAATGAACCAGGAATATTGAAATTTTGGAAAGCTTTTTTGTCACGCACATCAATCAAAAAGGCAGCCCGATTCGTCACTAATTGGTTGGCTGCTTTTGGAGATATATAATAAGCTGTTTGTCGTTTTTTGGTGCCGCGCTGAAAAAGTGGTTCTTGAGTAAAAAGGTTGGTTTTTGTTGGTATGGCACAAGTTTGTGCATTAGTCACAAAAGTTGCCATGCTAAGCGCAAGTGTTAGCGCTCGTTGATTTATCCAACGTTTTGGGGGGCGGTTCGTTTTCATTTTTTAACAATAGGTTATATATATTCTCGGCATAGACACATTTTTGTTTGTTATATAACAATACATATATTTATTAATTATCAAGTGTTATCAAAATTTTTTTTATTAAATTTTTAAATGTCAAATTATGATCATTTTTTTCACTCATGTAAATAAGTGAAACCATTTTAAACAAAGTCCTTTCATCCCAATAGGAACGTGGTTATCAAAATGATGTACAACATTTTTTTCACCTATTTACCCACATGAGCAATTTTTCTTGCTGTAAATTTTCCTGTGATGCCTCACACACCCCTAAATCCCCGAATCTGAGGGGACTTAAAAATCCAATAATTTCAGCCAGTGTATCCAATTTTTTAATAAATTAAATTGATCAATCTATATATCTATTTTTTGAGTATAGCGACCCGCGTTTTAATAAAATCAATAAAATTTCAATTAATAAATTTTATCTTTGTTCAAAACTTTACCCATAAAAATTTTAGCGTTAATATAAAAGCCGATTTTGTGGAGGGAGCCGATGTTTGGGATAGACAAAAAAAAATTTTCGTCTCAATTTTTGTCCTTTTTTGATGGGCACTTACAAGATTTACCACAAATTAAGGATGGTAAGCTTCTAGAAGAGGCTGCTGAAAAATGCCCAAAAAAAATTGAGGCTGAAAAAGACAGCAAATTAATTGACGAATTTTTGGACGATTTAGCAAAACAGGCTTATAGTGATGCCACCATCAACGCCTACAAAAACGATTTTTCACTGATTCACCAATTTACTCAAACCCATCCATTAAAATTAACGCTCAAAGAATTAGAGCAATACATTGAATGGCTAGCGCAAGTGCGCGGCAATCAAGCCGCAATCATCCACCGCCGCTTAGCCAGCTTAAACGGCTTTAGCAAATGGGCAGCGCAAAAAGGTTTACCATTTCCGCCAGTATTAGCAATCAAACGCCCCAAAAAGCAATTAAAATCGCCCCAATTTTTAGCGCCAGAAATTTTGGCACAATTAAATAAAGAAATTGAAGCGCAAGCTTATTTTGATAGAGAATGCAGTTGGGCGGCGCTTTTGCTAGTGGGAGGCTTGCGCGTTTCTGAAATTCAAACCGTTATCGTTGATGAAAACGAGCTGAGTATTGGCACTGATGAAAAAGACATGTACATTTTAGGTGGCGTAATCATGGCGTTTGGATTTTTTGTGCGATTTGGTTTGGCGGAGGCTCGGAAAAAATGATAGCGCCAACCCACATCGCCTTTGGCACACTCACCGCATTCCTCATCGGTGCCACTCCCCAGCAAGCCATTTTAGCGGCTATCGGTTCACTCCTCCCAGATATCGACACGCCACAGCCTCATCGGACACATTTTTCCCTTTTCTTGGTGGATAGAATCCAGATTTGGACACCGTGGATTTTTTCATTCCCTGTTGGTTTCCCCTACTTTTATTAGGGTTTTATCCCACATCTTGGCTGGATAATTTGGGGTGCCATCAGCCATATTTTATTAGACACTGCCAACATCGTCGGTGTGCAGCTCTTTTGGCTCTCTCATCGTGCCGCCGTTTTTGGCGGGCGCAATATGCGAATACGGGTAGGTTCTCCCGCCGAAATGGTTCTTTTTGTTATCTTATCCATTAGTGTATATGGTGCTTATTGGGTATATCACTTTGGAGGCTGGCGTGCTTTGGTGGGATTCACCGGTTCCTATCAAGTCGCTACCCAACTCTATTGTATTCTCACCACACAAATAACTTATGAAACCTAAAAAAAACGGATGCCCAAGAGCCCTCATCCAAACAGCCCCATTAAGAGTTCCGATTGAAATCGTCAACCAAACAGAAGCGCTTGCATCACGAAAAAATATCACCAAAACACAAGCCTTCATAGAAATTTGGAATAAACGAGGAACTCCTGACGATATCAGCACCACCTTTAAAAACTACTAGGACTTACGCATTGACAAATCATCTACTATCTGTTAAAAAAAGCACTTACCAAATATTTATAATAATATCAATGATTTGAAAAATTATTTCAAAATATGGCTCTTTAAAATAAATAAATGATTAAAATAAATAAAAGTAAATCCGAAAGTTAACTGGCACACTGACTTGATTAATGTCTGTATAATACAAGGTAATTAGATTAATCCCTTTAACAGTACGTTTATGTTTGCCAGACCAAAAATAGTCAACCAACTCAGCCTTGTTAGGGTCAGTGTATGGTTTATCAATTACACTATCATCCACACTCAATGTTCCATTTTGCAAGACAATTTGATTTTTTACCAAATTAAATAAATCCTCAGGAGTATAATCGTAACAAAGCAAAAAACGATTAATAGAGTTGTTGCGAAATAAGCTTAAAAAAATACAAATACCATTTTTTCAAAAAATGGTATTTGTTTGAGCTCAAAAAACGCTTAAAAAAAAGGTAGTGCCCCTTCGATTCGTGGTAAAAAATTAGAAACCTGAAGCAATTTTAGCGTTATAGTGGTTCATTCCGAACCAAATTGTACCAATATGATTGGAAACCTTTTTGGAGAAAGATAAAGTTTTTCTAACCAAACTAGATACCCGTTGTCGAAGGGTATTATTAAGAGGCTGTTTTGGAAAAAAATGAGAGAAGACTCTTTACCTTTTCAGA